>SUWT01000031.1 GCA_015061335.1 Lentimicrobiaceae bacterium
ATAATTATACGTTCTTTAACATGTCTTAGGTCTTCGAAAAACAATCTCGTTAGAATCCATCTCCCCCTATTGTGATTTTTTGTAAAAAAAAGAAACCGCCTAACTTTTGTTGTTAGACGGCCTCATTTTTTTTATCCATTCACAATTCATTATTTGCAGTAAAAAAACTGTTGTCTGTTATATGTTGTCCTATGACTTTTTCTTATCTTTGCAAAAAGTAATAAAAGTATGAATCCAATAATAAGTATTATTATGGGAAGTACATCAGATCTTCCTGTTTTAGAAAGTGGTATAAAATTTCTTGATGAGATGGGTATTCCTTTTGAGATGAATGCCTTGAGTGCTCACCGTACTCCTGAATTAGTAGAGGATTTTGCACGTAATGCGCAGTCACGCGGTATCAAAGTTATAATCGCAGCAGCAGGTATGGCGGCACATCTTCCTGGAGTTATTGCAGCAATGACTCCAATTCCTGTTATCGGTATTCCAGTTAGAACAGCCATGGAGATGGACGCACTCTTCTCAATAGTGCAGATGCCTCCTGGAATCCCTGTTGCTACAGTGGGTATAAATGCTTCTCTAAATGCGGCAATACTTGCTGCACAAATGTTAGCTGTGGCTGATGAGGATATAGCTAAGAAAATAATAGATTATAAAGAAGGTCTTAAAAAGAAAATAGCTAAAGCTAATGATGATCTTAAGGAAATTAAATACAATTTCAAAACAAACTGATTATAAACTTTAAGACCATGGAATCTCATGATGATAAACGTCTTCTGTTAAATAGCATGTTCATTCCACTTGTCATAGTGATGATAATGTGGCTTGTTAAAATTATAGAGACTGTTTTTCATCATGATTTTGGATTTCTAGGAATAAAGCCCTTAACAGCTGAGGGTTTGCCCGGAATTTTACTTTTTCATTTTCTTCATGGCGATTGGAAACATCTTTTAGCCAACACAGTACCAGTTCTTGTATTGGGAACGTCGTTGTATTATTTTTATCGTCCCATCGCAAATAAAATACTATTAATTTTAATTTTTTCCACAGGGCTATTGACCTGGTGTGGAGCTCGTACAGGAGTTCATATAGGAGCAAGTGCTTTGGTATATGGACTTACATTCTTTTTAATGTTAAGCGGGTTCATAAGACGAGATAGGAAGTTGATAGTCATATCATTGATTGTTGTATTTCTTTATGGAAGTCTAGTCTGGGGATTATATCCAAAATATGCTATAGAAAATAACATATCGTGGGAAGGACATCTCTCTGGTTTTATAATGGGAATTGTACTTGCATTGTTTTATAAAGATGAAGGTCCGCAAGCGGAGGAATTTGTGTGGGAAGATGACGAGGATGAAGATGACGAGGATGAAGACAATGATAAAGATCCGTACTGGGATATACCACAACCCGATAAGAATGATCTTACTATAGTATATAGATTTAGAAAGAAATAATAGTTATTTTATGATGAACTCAGTTTTATTCGGTTTCAGATACGGAATAATTTAAACGAGATTAATTATCAAACTTTAAATATTTCTCCAACCTTTTGTCAATATCCTCTCTTTCAACGACTTTTAGAAAAGACTTCCAATCGGTAATCATGCCTTTGCTATCACGATAATTGACGATTTTTTTAACGTCTTCATATTCAATATAAGGATGTTTTAAGATGGTTTTGAAATCATCATAATTGATACGTATTTTATGTGTTATAATACTATCTATTACGATATACGGTGAGATTATTGCTAATCTTAATGAATCGAAGCCATAGACATCGAGCAATTGTTCTTTTTCGATAAAACCTCCTAATTTTGCTCTGTATTCCACTATGTTTCTAGCGAAGAATGGTCCGATTTCGGGTAATTCTAATAATAGTAAGGTGTCGGCTTTGTTGATGTCAATAATTGGTATGACTTTCTCAACAATATGATTCTCAACATGTATGTTTTTATTGTTAAATTTTGGCTTTTCAATTTTGGGCAATTTCTCTTGTTTTTTTTTCTCATTTTTTTTAGTGTAATTTTTTTTACGTTCTAGATGTTCATTCAATTCTTTTTCTTTAATTTCCTGTAATGCGTTTTCGTGTAATGATAAAATAGAATCTAGATTATGTAAAGGAAAATTAACATTTGGTTTATGCTTGATGATAAAAAAATTAGCAGCGATGAGGATGAGTATCACCGCTGCTAATATTATTATTGCTATTCTTTCACCTTTAGAGTAGGTGAATGCTTTTTTTATGTTGTCAATCATTTCATTTAGCTAAGGAACATCTGGTTGATAAATATTAATACAATTACAATAGGAGCTATATATTTTATGATGAAGAATATGATTTTATTTACTATGCCGTTTTTCAGACTGCCATTATTACTGATTTCATCGTAGAAGTTGTCTTTCTTCATTTTCCAAGCCACGAAAAATACTATTAGCAGAGCTCCGAGAGGGAGCATGATGTTTGCGGTAAGGAAGTCGAGGTTGTCGAATAGAGGTTTATCGAACAAGGTTAAGATTGAGTTTTTTCTCAGGCTTAATGTTGCTAAAATTCCTATTATTGCGGCGCATGATGAGCCCAAAATAGTTGCATAAGAACGTTTTATCTTATATTCTTCGCTTATGAAAGTTACAATGACTTCTAGTAATGATATTGTTGAAGTTAGAGCTGCGATTGCTAGCAATACGAAGAATATTATGCAGAAGAAATAACCTCCGGCCATTTGATCGAATATCATTGGTAATGTGTTAAATGCTAGTCCGAACCCAGCTTCAGGTTTCACTCCGAATGAGAATGCGGCAGGGAAGATAATGATACCTGACAATATAGCTACTAAGGTATCAGTGAGGCATACAGATAGTGTTGTGGTTTTTAGGTTGTCTTTCTTATCGACGTAAGATCCGTAAGTGATCAGGCAGCCCATGCCAACACTGAGTGAGAAGAAAGCCTGTCCCAAAGCGCTTAAGATGATTTTACTATCGATTTTGGATAAATCAGGTTTGAATAAGAATTTCAATCCTTCAGAAGAGCCTTCTAGGGTTAATGATTTGATACACAATATTATAAGTATTACGAACAAAGCTGGCATCAAAATTTTAGTATATTTCTCAACACCATCTTTTATACCTTTAAAGATAATGAAAGCAGTTAATATCAAGAATATTATCTGCCATAGGATAGGTCTGAAACTTGCATTTTGAAAATCTACAAAACCTTGTTCTATAGCGTTGATGTCTTTACCAGAGAAATAATTTGTGCAGGCTTTTAAAATATATTCTAGAGTCCATCCTGACACTGTGCTATAGAAAGCAAGGATTATAAGAGCGCATAACACGCCGATATAACCAACTATGGTCCATGATGAGCCTGGTGCCAATATTTTAAAAGCTCCGACGAGATTTTTCTCTGAGCGTCTTCCGATTACAAATTCTGATAGCATGATGGGAATGCCCAGACATATAACGATTAACAGATAGATTAAAATGAAGGCTGCACCACCGTTTTCTCCAACCATACATGGGAAACGATAGATATTACCGAGACCGATAGCAGAACCAGCTGCCGCTGCTATGATACCTAATTTTGAACCAAAAGTATCTCTTTTTTCTTTCATAATCAAAAAAAATTATTTGCCTAAAATTTGGGTTGCAAATTTAAGAAGTTTATTAAGATTATTATACTTTATCTCAGGATAATACAGTTCTCTAGCTCCAAATCCCATGTAATATCTTGCAAGACCTTCGTTGTCAGAGCCTTCGAAATCAAATGTATTTTGTGTCTCGCTAAAATATCTTATTACGGAATCGAGTATAAGAGTAAGTGCGTGTTTATCTTTGTGTGAGTCATCGCTGCCAGAGAAAAGGAATGTTATTCTATCGTGACTATACATAAAGACTCCTGCAGCGATAGTTTGATTGTCATTGGTTTTCGCCCCACAGATAAAGCAGGCGTCTTTATGAATGGCGGTATATATCAAGTCGAGAAGTCTTTGATATTCTTTATCTTTCCAATGAGATATATTTTTCCCTCTGTTTTCTCTAAAAAGTTTTATAACGGTTTCGGCATCGATGTCGCGGCTTAATATTAAGCCTGAGTTTTGAGCTTTAGCTAAGTTTCTTTTTGTGTTTTTGTTATAACTATTATAAATAGATTGATAATCAGATATTAGATCTAATTCAATATTTCTATGTTTTCTGAAGCAGTCTAATTCATAATTAACTTTGTTAAATGAATTAAGTCGTATTTCTATGAATTTATAATTATCGGGAATGTTGTCGATAAATCTTTCCACGTTTTCTTGTGAAAGATGTGTTTGAGAGAAGACCCCTAATTGTTGTACAAAAAAAGGTTGAAAAAGATATGTAATACCGAATTTTGTGTTGGAGGTTAATGGCATGACCCGTTCATAATCATTTTCAACCAGAGCGTTCCATTGAGGATGTACAATGTCGAGATACCATGACCATGCATAAATATTACCGTTGAATGATTTTTCGATACAATCATCCCAACGTTTTTTGTCTATTTCTCTATGTTTAAGATGTCTAATCATTATGATTTAAGATGTAATCTAAGATTTTTCTATATAAAGTGATCCATCCTTCCCAACGTTTTTCTCCGCTTAATGTTTCATTATGCCATAAAAGAATAAATGTGCCATTTACGTTTTTTACTTCATCTATCAGTTGTTTTGCCTTTTCAAAAGATTCTTTAACATTAAGGTCCAGGTAATCGCGCATTGTTCCGTCCATTAATGCAAAAGGATGTATATTGAGTTTTGTTTTTCTATCGTTTTCCAGGTCAAAAAAGTTAAAAGTATCGGCGTAACCAGCTCTAAATCCAGCTTGAGAGGCGTAGCCCATAGTGTAATCGTCTTTGATGTCTAAATCGATGAGAATCTGGTAACTGGTTGGCAGACTAAGTCTTAGGAAATGTTGCCGGCTCATTGTTACTTCTCTTTTGAGGATGTCGGAAAGACGATGTATCTCTTCTTTTATGGTTTCTTTTTGTAGATATGAAGAGAATGAAGGATGTATTCCAACTAAAGCATAGTCGCCGAGTCGTTTTATAAGTTGTTGAAATTCTTTGTTTTTATACGAGATGTTCTTGTCGTTGGTATTATAGTCGCCGATCAGTATAAAATATAATGGGTTTAATTTTAATTCTTTTTGCAGTTCTATCTGATAATCAAAGGTGTCGAAGGGGTCGATGCGTTTGTTTCTCAGAGTCTCCCATCTTTCCTTGAATTCTTTTTTATCAAATCTTATAATATCTCTCATAAAGGCGAGAGAGGTTCTGAACAAGCCTTTGTTTTTGTATGCCCAGGCGGCATCTATATCGTAAGTTGGAACAAATTTAAAAGTTTTCTTTTTTATCTGAATATCAGGATAATGACTAGTTATAATCATTCCTAATTCTCTTGCCCAAATGTTAATAATAGGTTTTTCTATTAATCCCATTTGATATAGGATAGAGTCTTGTGGTTGGAATCTGTTGTAGTTGTCAGAGACGTGAGGTAGATATTCCTCATATCTACTTATGATATAGAAAGATGCGGCGAAGATGTCGAATGAGAAGATGGATTTCTCATTAAAGATAGGAAATATTGCTTTGGAATCTAAGTGATTACATATTTTAATTTCCTGATTTGAGATGTCTCTTTTGAAAAGCAGATCGACCGATTTTTGGAATAAAGCGTTATCGACGATAGGATATTCGGCGTATTGAAATTTATTGCCCTCATAAAGAGAGAATTGTACCTTATCGGTAGTAAATTTAAAATCTATACCGAGTTCGTTTTTGAATAATAATTCAAAGATGTAATAGATTCTGTTTGTTATTTTTGGTACGTAAATGAGTAGTTCCATCTGCTATGATTTTAATTTTCAATAAATATTTTTTCAGAGAGACGTATATTGTCAGAGGATGAAGCCAGCATTATAATAAACTCACCTTCTTCAAACGTCCATTTCAAGTCTTTGTCTAGTATTTTAAGATCGTCTTTTGTCAGTATGAAATGTACTTCTTTTTTTTCGTTTTTATTTAAGTGAATTTTTTCGAAGCCTTTAAGTAATTTTTTTGCTGGTGCTACAGATGCAATATTGTCTCTTACATATAGTTGTATTATTTCTTCACCGTCATACTTGCCTGTGTTGGTGATGTCAGCACTAATTTTTATGGTGTCATTCTCATTGATTATTTTCATGTTTTCGTAAAGGAAATCTGTATAACTTAATCCGAATCCGAATTCGAAAAGCGGTTCGCTATTTCCGTCAACATATTCATGTTGTTCGTTAAGTGAATAATATACGGGTATTTGTCCGATATTTTCTGGTATAGAGATAGGTAATTTTCCTGAAGGATTATAATCTCCGAATATGATATCTGCTAAAGCATGACCTCCTTCTTGTCCGGGATACCAAGCATTAAGTATTGCATCGGCATGTGTATTTGCGTTGTTCATTAGTAATGGTCTTCCCTGTATATATATTATTATCAAGGGTTTATTGGTTTTTGACAATTCTGATAATAGTAATTCTTGTTTTCCTGACAATGATAATGAGGATCTGTCGTATCCCTCTCCGCAGTCCATGTCGTCGATATGATTATTTACGATGGCTGCGCCTGTTTTTTCGTAAGATGTTTTAAAGCTTCGTGCACTTGAACTTCCAACGACAAGAATAGTGACTTCGGCATTTTGAGAAGCTTTTACAGCCGTCTCAATATCAGAATTGACGGTATCTCTAATATCGCAGCCTTTGATATATGTGATTTCTGTATTTCTGGATACTTTCTTTTTTATGCCTTCCAGTATAGTAGTCACATTATCTGGGTGTTGAGCGGCGGTATAGTCGCCCAGCTGATTGTATGTATTATCAGCATTAGGACCTATGATCGCTATAGATTTAATGTCATTGTTTAATGGTAAGATACCGTTGTTTTTTAATAATATAGTGCCTTCTCTTGCAATTTGCAATGCGACTTTTTTGTGTTCCTCGTTATTAATCATGTTGTTATCGGGAATATCTATATATGGATTTTCAAAAAGTCCCAAGTCGAATTTTAGTTTTAGCACTCTTTTCACGGCATTATCAAGAGTATTCATATCTACAAGATTATTTTGTATAGCATCTTTCAGATATTTACCATAATTGCTATTACCAAGATCGATGTCAACGCCTGCGTTTATGGCTAGGGCAGCAGCTTCTTCATGATTTTCTGCTATTCTATGAGTGGCATGAAGTGCTGATATTGAGTTAAGATCTGAGAATACGACACCTTTAAAATCCCATTCATTTCTAAGGATGTCCTGTAGAAGCCAAGTGTTTGATGTACAAGGTATTCCATCTATGCAATTGTATGAGGTCATGATACATCTAGCTCCATTTTGAATAGATTTCCGGAACGCAGGCAAAAAATCGTTCATAAGTTTTCTTTTGCCGATATTGGCGTCAGATCCGTTATGACCGCCTTCTGGTATGCCGTATGCTGCAAAATGTTTCAACGTTGAAGCCATATTTTTTTGGATACCTTGTGTTATGGCATTGCCCAGAATTGCGCAGAGGTATGTATCTTCGCCCAGTCCTTCTTCGATTCGAGACCAGCGTGGGTCGCGGGCGATGTCAAGAACTGGACCATAGGCTACACTTGCTCCTCTCAAAGAAGCTTCCTCAGAAATTACTTCGCCCATCTTCTCTAACAAATTCCGATTCCAGGTGCTTGCTTGAGCAATTCCAACAGGAAAAACTGTTGCCTCTAAAGCCATGTGCCCGTGTGAGCATTCTTCAATAAACAATAATGGTATCTTTAGTCGGCTATGCTCCATGTTGTAACGCTGTATCTCATTAAGTAATACAGCAGATTCTTTTGTATCCAAACCACTTTCCAAGGTTTTTTTTGACCAAGGGCACGCCCTCATGACAGCATATAAGGAACCGATATTATCATTTACTATCATTTCCTTCAAACTATTACATATATATATGCTGTCAGTATTTTTCTCGTATAAGTCAAAGCCTATAGGACAGCATAGCTGACCTATCTTTTCTTCTATAGTCATGATGGATAATAAGTTGTCAATCTGATTGTCAATATCTGTCTTTTCTTCCTTTCTATCGCAGGAAAAAAGACTGAACATCAGAATAATAATGAATGATAGTTTTTTCATTTTATGATTAACTTAAAATCTTACAAACTTCCAACTGCAAAATTATTATTAAAAACATTAAAAAAAAAGTTAAAAATTCTTAAAAATGAACTTTTTTTGAACATAAGAAAATATCTTTTGTTTAGACCTTAAAAAATCAACATTTATGAAAACATACGATTTATACGAGCACGTCATGGAACCGGTACGACATTGGTGGATGTATCTCATCATCGGTTCTTTGGCATTTGTTTTAGGTGTTTTTATGCTGACAAGTCCAGCTATCACCTATGAATTGATGACTTTACTTTTGGGTTTGGCATTAGTGATTTTCGGTATCATCCGACTTATTGTCGGGATTGTCAACAAGAATTTCTTTGTCTCTAGAGCTGCTGTCATTATAGGAGCTGTCCTTGACATTGCGCTTGGCGTTTTACTTTCAGCAAATCCAGGTATTGCCGCAATATCGCTTCCATTGATATTGGGAATGTGGATGTTATACCAGAGTTTTATGATGATTAATTATGCCGCCGACCTTAAAAGTTTCAAGGTTAAAGGTTATGGACTTACACTTTTCTGCGGAGTAGTATTACTGGTTCTGTCAGTGTTAATATTGCTTCGACCAATATCCATAGGAATGGCGACAGTGGCGATATATGTCTCCATATCATTCATTATCTATGGCTTATCTGAAATTATTTCAGCATTCAGACTTCGATCACTTCACGATAGGATTGATGAAGAATAAAAATAAATAATACATCAGTAAGAGTTTCAAAAATAGATTATCTTTGCATTCTTCTTAACATAAAGGAAATGAAAAAGATAGTCTATTTGTTTTTATTGATGTCATTATGTGCTTCCATAACAGCACAAAACATTGAGAAAATATATCATTTTGATGAATATAAATTAAAGGAAATCAATGATTATCATCAAATTGAATTGACAAACAGTATTCAGTCGGCATTGGTCGGACAGCCTTCGCTTCCGTGGTATGCTGTTTCTTTGCTGTTGCCACAAGGCAGCGAGGCTGAATCGATAGAGGTAATATGTTCAGATTTCAAAGAAATTAAGACAGACAAACAGTTGTATCCTTATCAACCTTCTAGAGCATATTCCGATACCGAAACAAAACCTTTTTATAAAGATGAAAGTCTTTACTCTTCAAAATCAGATTATCCTAGCAAAAATAAAGGTGTATTTCATACATATTACATGAATGGATATGCAATAGCAAATACTACTTTTACACCTATTAAATATATACCTTCTGAGAATAAAATATATATGGCCCAGACTGTTAAAGTTAAGGTTAATCTTAAATCTGCTAAATCATATAATGATAAAATGATATCATCTCGTCCGGAGGTTATTAATAGGCTGAGAAAACTTGTTGATAATCCTGAAATGATTGATAACTACCGACTTGATAAAACAAAGTCTGTGGAGGGATACGAATTGTTGATAATAACATCGCAGGAATATCTTACATCTTTCGAGCCCTATCTGGATTTTTATAATGAAAATGATATCAGATCAAATATAGTAACTACAGAACAGATTTATTCATCTGTTGAAGGTGTTGATAATCAGGATAAGATAAGAAACTGCATTATCAATGAATATCAGGGATGCGATATAATGATGGTTTTACTTGGCGGTGATGTTGATATTGTTCCGTACAGAGGATTTTATGGAGATGTTTTGAGTGGAGGTTCTCATAATATCGACAATAATATTCCTGCTGATTTATATTTTGCTGCACTTGATGGTAGTTGGAATGACGACAATGATGATAAATGGGGAGAGATTGGAGAAGATGACCTTTACCCTGAGATTGGTGTAGCTCGTTTTCCATTTAATAATGAGATACAACTCAATAATATGTTGAATAAGACGATTTCATATCAGACGAATCCTGTTCTTGGTGAGTTTAGAAATGTTATTCTTGCGGGAGAACATCTCTATGATTATCCCAATACCAATGGCAGCGATTATTTGGAGTTGATAGTCGGAAATCATGACGATAATGGTTATTATACCGTGGGTATTCCTGAGGATTATAACTATACCAGACTTTATGCAGAAGAGGGGAATTGGAGTGCGGCAAAACTTCGTGATGCCATTAACGGTGGCACTTCTTACGTTCATCATGTAGGACATGCCAATACTGATTATGTGGCGGGCTGGTATGGCAGTTCTATTAATGCCGATTATTTTGCTGGTTCAAACGGAAAAGATCATAATTATACAATCTTTCATTCGCATGGATGCGACTGTGCTAACTTTCCTGCAAGCTCTATTATGGAGAAATTAGTGACAATCAGCACTTTTGCTATTGCTACTATAGGTAACTCGCGATATGGTTGGTTTAATGAAGGACAAACTGAGGGACCTTCATGCCATTTGCATAGAGAGATGACAGATGCTTTCTGGGCAGATCGTATCCCGTACCTTGGATTAGCTCTGACGGATTCGAAATGTCAGACGGCACCTTTTGTCAATGCTCCAGGACAATGGGAAGAAGGTGCTTTGAGATGGAATTTCTACGATCTTAATATCCTGGGAGACGTTGCGGTAAAACCGTGGCATGAAGAGCCTTTCAATGCAGATGTTCGTTATGATAAAGCCTTGGTGGAAGGTGCTACCACTACAAGTGTACATGTATCAGAAAATGGAGTTGATCTTAGTAATTTCCGTTGTAGTGTATATGATGGAAAAAACCTGATAGGATATGCTATAACGGATGAGAATGGAAACGCGACTATAGAATTGTCAGAAACTGTTGAGGCTTCTAGGGAACTTACTCTTAAGGTGACAGGAATGAATTCTTTTTTGCGTTCATACACTATAAACTGTATAAGTGACAATGAACCATACGTTTATGTTGATAGGTTGATAATCAATGATATAAATGGTAATAATAATGGTGAGATCGATTTCGGAGAGGAGATATACTTAAATGCAGTCGTTAAGAATCTAGGACTTGTAGAAACAGTAGATCTTAATATTGCCATATCATCATGTAATACAGATTATTTTACTATTACAGACAATTGGGCTGAATTTTCCAATATAGAAGCGCAGTCGGAGATAATCATCGAAGACGCTTTTTCTTTGAAGATAGATACCGATGCACCTAATGCTCATCCTATTACTGCAAATCTGACCTGTGATGATTATTATCATTATTGGTATAGTTCTGCAGTATTGACGATCAATGCGCCAGAATTTTTAATTGAGGATGTTCAATTTAGTGATAATCAAGGAAATAATAATGGTATCTTGGATGCAGGAGAAACAATCAAAATGAGTTTTATTATAAAAAATATCGGTGGCAGCGATGCAAATAATGCTATTATCAGCCTTGAATATGATGATACGTATATCGATTTCGAAAGTGATGAGAATACGATAGATATTTTTACTTCCGGGGAGGAGATAAATCAGGATTTTGTTTTCACTATCTCAGATGAAGTTCCTGAAGGATATTATACTCAGATAGTTACAAAAATAGTGTCGGGAAGATATATGTCAGAAAATGTAGAATATATTGAGATAGGACGGGTGACAGAAGATTTTGAGACTGCCGATTTCACCAAATTACCTTGGGTTTTGGATGGTGATTCCGATTGGTTTGTTACAGATGAGGATCCGTATGATGGTAATTATTGTGCAAGATCAGGAGCTATTGACAATAACGAGATATCATCTATGAAATTAACTATCAATCATGAAGGAGAACCTGATACTTTATCGTTCTATATAAAAATCTCATCAGAAGAAAGAAATGATTATTTGGCATTTTTAATTAACGATAATGTTGAAGAGTGGTGGTCTGGAGATTTGGATTGGACTAAAGTCAGCTACATCATTCCGGAAGGAACTCATCAATTAGAATGGAGGTACGATAAAGCAGCCGCAAATTCTGCGGGTGAGGACTGTGCCTGGATTGACAGAATTACTTTCCCTTTTAATTCCGGGCTTTATCTTGATAATCAAGAGCTTGCAATCGATGATGATAAGAAGATAATTATATATCCAAATCCAAATGATGGAGTTTTTTATTTGGAACTTGATGAGGAGGTTTATAATGTGTTGATCATAAATTCATTAGGACAAATTATCTCAAATTTTGAATCAGTTTCGGGAACTGCAATAATAGGATATGATGATTTAGAATCGGGATTATATTTTGTTAAAATCTACAATGATAATCATCACTTTGTGAAGAAGATCATAGTAAAATAATATTTTATTTATTTTTGTTAAGTATGGGAAAAAATACTACTTTTGTCAGCTAAAAAAAGATATTAACAAATTAGTTTGATCAGTTATGAAGAAAAAATTATTATTTTTCTTGTTGTTGCTTTTGGGCATAAATGTTTCGGCTCAGACAATAGAGAAGGTTTATCATTTTGATAATCCTAAGGTAAAAGAAGTGATGGGTTATCATCAGATTTATTTTAATGAATGTATGCAGTTGGGTGAGATTGGTAATCCGAGTCTGCCGTATTATTCTGTAAGACTTTTGTTACCGCAAGGTTCAGAGGCTTCATCAGTAGATATATATTTTTCAGACTATGTTGAAATGGAAGGAGAGTATAACTTATTCCCTGTTCAGCAGGCAGTTCCATATTCACGTCCTGACATGTATAAGTTTTCAAAGAATAAAGACATATATTCCTCAAAGAGTGTCTATCCTTCAGAGTCACATACAGAAGTTACAACACAATATCTCAATGGATATGCCTTTGCGTTTTTAAATTTCACACCATTACAATATGTTCCATCAACAGGAAAAGTGATGTATGCAAAGAATGTAAAAGTCGTTGTCAATACTATTTCTGAGAGAGAAGATCATTCGTCTATGCTTTGGAATACGTCTGATAACATAAAGACTGTTAGTAAGATAGCTCAAAATCCAGAGATGATGACCTCATATGCAAGCAGGGAGTTTGTTATGACAGGATATGATATGCTTGTCATTACAGGAGAAGAATACATTGAAGGCTATTCAGAGTATGTGAATTATTATGACAGCATAGGAGTTCGTACAAGAATAGTTGGTTTGGAGGAGATATATTCAGAGATGGAAGGACAGGATAATCAGGAGAAGATTCGTAATTACATCATCAGAGAATATCAGAATGAAGGTATTTACATGGTTACATTGGGAGGTGATGTTAATATAGTTCCATATCGTGGCTTCTATTGTATTGTTAATGGAGATACGGAAGATTATGGCATTCCTGCCGATATGTATTATTCTTGTCTCGATGGTACATGGAATGATAATGGTAACAATAAATGGGGTGAACCGGAGGAATCAGACATGATGCCTGAGATAGGAATATCTCGTATGTCATTCGCGAATGCGGATAAGCAGGCTGTTTTGATTCGCAAGACATTGTCATATCAGCGTAATCCTGTTTTAGGAGAGTTTCACGATGTTACCTTAGGTAGTGAGATTATGGACGACACACCTACATACGGAGGTGATTATCTGGAATTGATTATTGGTGAAAGAAGTGACAATGGATACACCACTATTGGTATTCCTGAGGACTATAATTTCACACGTGTTTATGAAGAACATGGCAATTGGAGTGGACAAAATCTTATGGTAGCTCTTAATGAAGGTGCACAATATTTACATCATGCTGGTCATGCTAACAGTGACTTTGTCGCTGGATGGTATAATAGTGATATTACAGATGCTAATTTCCATGCTCTCAATGGTGTAGATCATAATTTTACTTTCATGCATTCTCATGGATGTATCTGTGGATCTTTTGATGTAGATTGTATCATGGAGAGGATGACAACCATTAATAATTTCTGTGTTGCCACGGCAGGAAATTCGCGTTACGGATGGTATGTTCCTGGTGGTACAGAAGCGCCAGCGGCACACCTTCACAGAGAGATGATTGATGCTCAGTATGGCAACAGAGTTGATGTCATGGCGATGGCTTTACGCGAGTCTAAGGTGGAAACCGCATCATGGACGATGTATGCCGATGCTCTTCGTTGGAACACCTATTGCTTGAATATCCTCGGCGATGGTGCTGTTTCTATCTGGCTTGATGAGCCGTTCACTCCTATAGTAGAATGTGATAGTGAGATAATGCTTGGCTCAGAATCATTTGAAATAACTATTAAGAATATGGATGATGAATTGCTAAGTAACTTCCGTTGTGGATTATATTATGAGGATGAAATATTTGGCTATGCAGTGAGCGATGAACTTGGTAAGGCAAGTCTGGTCTTTGAGGAGCCGATCTCTAATGTCGGAACTGCACAATTAAAGATAGCTGGTCCTAATGCCTATCCGCAGATTATTGACATCCAGTTACTTTCACAAGATGTTCCATACGTTGTTTATGATAGCTATTCTTTGAATGATCCTGATAATCAGATAGATTATTTAGAATCACATACTATAAACACTACACTTAAGAATGTAGGTAGCGTTGACGCAGCAAATGTTGTGGCGACATTAAGTTGTGATAAGCCAGAATATGTTGAGATCACCACATCAACAATAGAGATAGGTGATGTTGCAGCAAATTCTGAGGTAACATTGAATGAATGTTTCGCTTTCACAGTATGCGACAGCGTTCCTAACAAGACAAATATAAAATTTATTGTGACATGTACAGATGGAACAGATACTTGGGAAAGTAGATTTAATACAATAATATATGCTCCACAATTTGATTTTTTAGGCGCAACTGTTGATGATTCTGCAGGAAATGGCAATAATCAGATAGAACCAGGGGAGACGATTTCAATTAATTTTAGTGCTGCAAATACCGGTAATAGTAATGCTGAAAATGTCACCTTTGCCGTTTTCTGTTCAGCTCCGGAAATAAGCTTTACAGAAAATGAATATACTTTCGAGGAAGTAAATGCAGCTGATAGTGTAGAGTATGTGTTTACATTTAATGTTGACGAGGCTGTTGAATTAGGTGTTGCATACGAGTTTATAGTAGCGACATATTCAGGATATTACATTGATTATGATTCATATATTATTGTTATAGGCTCTACAGAAGAGACATTTGAGACAGCAGATTTTAGTGCATACGAGTGGCAATTTAATGAATCGCCATGGTTTATAGATGATATTAACTCGTATCAGGGTAATTATTGTGCACGTTCAGCACAGATTTATGATAATGCCACATCATCGTTATATATAGAGATAGAAATTTTTGATGAGATGGAGATCAGTTTCTTCAAGAAGGTCTCATCGGAAAGTGGTTGGGATATGTTATTCTTTGATGTTGACGATGTTACATTCGGTGAGTGGTCAGGTGAGTCAGATTGGTCACAAGAGAAATTTACCTTGCCAGCAGGAAAACATGTTTTGAGATGGTCATATAATAAGGATAGTTCTATGTCTAGCGGTCAGGATTGTGCTTGGATAGATAATATTGTATTTCCGCCAACAACAATAATTGCCGATGTATATACTGTGACAGAAAAGAATATTGGTATGTATCCTAATCCTACAGAAGGTGTTGTCACTATGCAATTGGGTGAGAATCAGAGTGATGTGATTTTGTATAATGCTATGGGTCAGGTATTAAAAGAATATAGATCTGTTAGTGGTAGTTTTAATATTGACCTTTCTGAATACAATTCAGGAATGTATTTCTTGAATATTAAGAATGATACATTTAATGCAACTAAAAAGATTGTTAAAAAGTAATAATTAATTTTTAAAATTAAAGAAATGAAAAAGTTTTATTTCATTGTTCTCTTTACATTGGTGAGTTTGTTTGTATCAGCTCAAACAATAGAGAAGGTTTATCATTTTGAAGCACCTGAAGTTACGGAGATTCAGGCTTATTCACAGATTCAATTTAAAGATTGTATGCAAACAGCAAAAGCGGGAGATCCGAGTTTGCCATATAAATCTGTAAGTCTTTTGCTTCCATACGGATCTGAAGCAGTATCTGTAGAAGTTGAATTATCAGATTTTGAAGAGATTGCTCTTGAAAGACAATTATTTCCATATCAACCATCACGTCCTTATTCAATGCCAGAACGTAAATCATTCATAAAGAATGAGGATGTATATTCTTCCAAAGGTGTTTATCCTATTGAAAATCATGGTATTGTAACAACTCATTATATGAATGGTCATGCTTTTGCATTCACTTCTTTCACTCCTGTGCAATATGAGCCATCAAATGGAAAGGTGATGTATGCCAAGACTGCTAAGGTTAAGGTTGAAATTGCTTCATCTAGAGAAGATCATTCAGCTATGATATGGAATACACCTTATATTAATAGTAGAGTTATGGCTTTGGCCGACAATCCTGAGATGATAACTTCATACAAGATGAGAGGCAGAGAAATCAGCACATACGATATGTTAATCATCACAGGTTCAGATTATGTTGCAGGTTTTGACGAGTATATCAATTATTATGATAGCATTGGTGTCAGCAATCGTATTGTGACTGTAGATGAGATTTATGATGAGGTTGAAGGAATTGATAATCAAGATAAGATTCGTAATTATATCATTCAAGAATATACTGATAATGGTATATTAATGGTTTTACTTGGTGGTGATGTTAATATAGTTCCTTATCGTGGCTTCTATTGTACAGTTTTAACTGGTGGAGACTATGAAATAGATTATGGCATTCCAGCCGACTTGTATTTTTGTGCTTTAGACGGTAATTGGAATGATAATAACGATAATAAATGGGGTGAGATAGGTGAGGATGATCTTCTGCCGGAGATAGGTATTGCACGTATGTCGTTCAATAATGAGACCAAGCAGGCTAATATGATTAACAAGACATTGAAATATCAACGCAGTCCTGTTTTGGGAGAATTTCGTGATGTTACCTTAGCAGGTGAATGGTTGTACGATAATCCTGAAACGTATGGAAGTGATTATTTGGAATTGTTGATTGGAGAGCATGATGACAATGGATATACCACTATAGGTATTCCGGAGGATTATAATTTTACACGTTTATATGCAGAGGAAAATGGATGGAGTGGTAGTGCCTTGATGAGCACCATCAATGCAGGTACACAATATGTACATCATGTGGGTCACGCCAATACTGATTTTGTCGCTGATTGGTATAATAGTAGTATAACAGATGAAAATTTCAGCGGAGCAAATGGTGTGGATCATAATTATACGTTTTTCCATTCACATGGATGTATCTGTGGCTCTTTTGAGGATGATTGTATAATGGAAAGAATGATTTCTATCCAGAACTTTGCTGTCGCAGCTATAGGTAATTCACGTTATGGATGGTTTAATGAAGGACAAACAGAAGGACCTTCAGGTCACCTTCACAGAGAAATGACCGATGCCCAATATCATGAACGTATTCCTTTCCTTGGACTTACACTCACAGAGTCGAAGATACAGACAGCACCTTTCGTGAATGCTCCAGGACAATGGGAAGAGGGAGCTTTGAGATGGAATTTCTACGATCTAAATATCTTAGGTGACGTTGCTGTAAGACCATGGTTAGATGAACCATTCGACCCAAGTATTGAATATGAAGAACAAATGGTTCTTGGAATTCAATCAACAGATATTGAAGTTAGAGATGAAGATAATAATGGAAGAAAAGGTTTCCGTTGTAGTATTTATAACGAAGACGGAGAACTTATAGGTTTTGCCATTACAAATGATGAAGGTGTTGCAACCATAGAATTTGATGGCGGACTTACAACTGTCGGTGAGATGAAACTCGTTGTTACAGGTTTGGATGCGTTCCCACAAGTCTTGGATGTTACAGCTGTTCCTAATAATTCTGCATATATTGTTTATGATAATTTTATCCTAAATGATGAAGATGGTCAGATAGACTATAGTGAGACACAACTTATTGATATGATCGTCAAGAATGTAGGTAGTGTTAATGCAGAGAATGTAACAGCGACATTAAGTTGTGATAAACCTGATTATGTGAACATCACAAACTCAACAGTTGAGATAGGTTCGGTATCCGCTAATTCCGACATAACATTAGAAGATGCATTTGAGTTCGTCGTATGTGATAGTGTTCCCAATAATACAAAGGTAAGATTCTTCCTTACATGTACAGATGGCACAGATGTTTGGGAAAGTAAGTTTAATACTACAATATATGCTCCTGAGTTTGAAATCGTTAACTATGTCATTGAAGATGAAGATGCTAATGGTGATGTCGATCCAGGAGAGACTGTGACAGTTCATTTTACAATAGCAAATACAGGTAATAGTGCTGTCGAGAATGCTACTTTTGCTGTTTTCTGTTCAGCAGACGAAATCAGTTTTGATCAAAATGAGTTTACAATAGAAAGTCTTATAGCAGGAGAAGAAATTGTTATGGACTTTACATTTACTCTGTCAGAGAATGCAGAACAAGGTGTGGCATACGAAATGATTTTAGCGGTTTATTTTGAGAAATATATTACATACGATAGTTTTACATTTGCTGTCGGTTCTGTTGTTGAAGACTTTGAGACAGGAGATCTGAGTAAATACGACTGGCAGTTAAGTGGTTCACCAACATGGTCGGTTGTAACAGAAGATCCATACGAAGGTAATTATTGTATAAAATCCGGAGCTGTTGATGATTATAATTCCACCACATTGCAGATTACTTTAAATGTATTTTCAGAAACTGAGATTTCATTTTATAAGAAAGTTTCTTCAGAGAGTTCATACGATAAACTAAAATTTACTGTTGACGGAACAGATATGGGTAATTGGTCAGGAGAGATTGCATGGTCGCAAGAGACATTTACTCTGACTGTTGGAGAGCATATTTTGGAATGGACATATACCAAAGACATGTCTGTATCTAATGGATCTGATTGTGCATGGTTAGATAATATTGTATTCCCACCGACAACAATCATTGAAAGTGTTGAATATATAGTTGCGGAGAATATCAGCATTTATCCTAATCCAAGCGAAGGACTTTTCAATGTTGAACTTGGAGATGAGGAATATGAAGTGACTATATATAATACAATGGGACAAATTGTTTATCATGTTGAAGCAGCATCGGGCAAGCTGGAAGTCAGTTTGAATGATATCAGTGCTGGATTATATTTTGTAAATATTAAGAATACTGGTAATAATATTAGCAGGAAAATAGTTATTGAATAAGAAATCATCGGAATTAAATTATTTTATTCAAGTGAGCAAGCCGTTATGCCTGCTCACTTTTTTAGTTTAAATAACAATAAAAAAATTATTTTCTAAAAACATTTGACAAGCTCAAAATAAGTCGTATTTTTGCTGTTGGATTGGTTGAGTGGAAATATTTAATTTTGGGTGAGGTAAATAAAGTTTGTCATTTTTAAGTGAATTTTATCATCAGGGATATAAATATTTTTTTGATATGACTATTATAAAAGTTTGTGTTGGCAGTTCATGCCATTTGAAAGGCTCTTACGATGTAATTGAAGCCTTTAAGGAGATTTTAAAGAAGTACGATGTTGAAGATGTTGTTGATCTTCAAGCAAGTTTTTGTCTGGGTTTTTGTGCCAAAGGCGTCACGGTCAAGACAGAAGGTTATGATGAGGCGGTTGTTCAACGTTTGGGTGAAGATTGTTTGTTCATTCACAATGTTAACAAAGATAATGCAGAAGAACTATTTGCAAAAGAAGTTTATCCTTTATTAAATTTAGATTGATTTCATAATCGTATTATTTAGTTTTATTTAAAAAATATAGTCATGGCTGAATACTTAGAATTTAGAAACGCTAAGTGTAAAGACTGCTATAAATGTCTTCGTGAGTGTCCTGTCAAGGCGATTGAGGTTAAGGATCATCAGGCACGAATCATAGAGAATCGTTGCATTTTGTGTGGTCATTGTACGTTAATCTGTCCACAGAACGCTAAGATTGTTCATAGTGAGCTTGTAGAGGTAAAGCAACTTCTCAGTAGTGGACAGAAAGTTATCGCCAGTGTGGCGCCGTCTGTTATTTCTAGTTTTAGCATAACAGATTTTACTGTTTTTAAGATTGCCTTAGCGAAGGTAGGATTTTTTGATTCTGAAGAAACGGCTTACGGGGCAGAACTTGTTACACAGCAATATGTGACATTGCTTGAATCGAGGCAATTTAAGAATTTTATCACATCAGCATGTCCGGCGGTATGTCGTCTTATTCAGGAGTATTATCCTAAGGCATTGCAGTATTTGGCACCTGTTGATTCGCCGATGTTGGCGCATGCAAAGATGCTGAAGAAGCAGTATCCGGATGCTAAGATAGTATTCATAGGACCTTGTATCGCAAAGAAGAGAGAAGGTGCGGAGAGTGGTCTTATCGACGGGGTATTGACATTTGAGGAACTAGTATCACTTTTTGAAGAAAAGAATATTGTGCTGGATGAAATTACCAATGTAGTATTGGAAAACAAGGGTGGTCATGCATGCCTCTCAAAAGCATATCCGATCAGTCATGGTATAATTAAATCATTTCCTTCATTACCAAAGGGATATGAGTACATGGCTGTTGATGGTCCTGATCGTTGTGTTGATGCATTGGAGAATATAGAGAGTCTCTCGAATGTATTTCTTGAGATGAATATATGTAAAGATGGTTGTGTTAATGGTCCATGTAGCTTGGCAAAGAAAGGTGGCAGCATTAAAGCAACTTCTGATGTGATTAATTATGTTACAAAGGAAAAAGCGACATTACCTCCTCATAAATATGATGAGCATGGTATTGATCTGAACAAATTATATCCTCGTATCAGGAATCATAGCATTCCGCCACCGGAGCGAGAGATAAAGTCGATCTTGGCAAAGATTGGTAAGCACACTGTTGAAGATGAATTAAATTGTGCAGCATGTGGTTATAACACATGTCGCGACAAGGCATGGGCTGTATATAATGGATATGCAGATGTGGAGATTTGTCTTCCATTCATGCGTGAGAGAGCAGAATCCTTATCATACGAGATTATCAAGAATAGTCCTCACGGTATTATTGTTCTTGACTCAGATTTTCTCATTCAAGAGACAAATGAAAAAGGTCGAGAGTTGTTAGGAATCAACGATCCTAATGCTAAGGGTCGTCATGCGAAAGATTTCTTTAACTTGGTTGACTTTATGATAGCATATAATGAAAAGCGCAGGGTTACGGTTGAGAGAATGTATGTTCCTGTGACAGATAAATATATAGATCTGACTATCACATATCTGAAAGAACATGATGTTCTGTTTGGAATTATGAAAGATGTTTCTGAAGGTGTTAATTATGATGCTGAGATTACCAAGGTCAAGATGGAGACTTTGAGGACTACAGATGAGGTTATCAAGAAGCAGATGCGAGTAGCACAGGAGATAGCATCGTTATTAGGAGAGACTACAGCGGAGACTAAGGTGGCACTATTGAAGCTTAAGAAAACACTTTCAGAAGAACATTTGGAGAAAGGAGCTAAGTGATGGAACTTTGCATGGAATATGGATGCACCTCTGTGAATAAATACGGTGAGGAGTTATGCGGTGATAATGTGGTCAGCATGACTGATGGTGATTATACCACTTTGGTGCTTGCCGATGGACTTGGCAGCGGTGTTAAGGCAAATATTCTTTCAACGCTGACATCTAAGATCCTATGTACCATGGCAGCGAACGGCATAGATATAGACGAGTGTGTGGAGACATTGATACAGACGCTTCCGGTATGTCATGTCAGGGGTGTCGCATATTCGACATTTTCGCTGATACGAGTCAATAATGAAGGGAGGGGATTTCTGTATGAGTTCGACAATCCGCAAGCCATATATTATCATGGAGGCAAATGTGTGGATTTGACAAGAGAGGAATTTGATATTTGTGGTAAACTGGTGTATAAATCAGAGCTTGATCTTGAAGAGAATGATGTCATTATGGTGATGTCAGATGGAACTATACATGCGGGAATAGGTCAGATATTGAATTTCGGATGGGAACGGCAGCAGATTATGGATCATCTTGATAGAAATATCAAGGATACGATGTCAGCACGTGCTGTTGCATGCCTTTTGACATCTGCATGTAATGACTTATATTTGGATAAGCCTGGTGACGATACTACAGTGGCAGCAGTGAAGATACGTCGTCGTATCAATGTAAATATCATGGTAGGACCTCCTGTTGACAAAGAAAAAGATAATTTTTATGTGTCACAGTTCATGGAGGGAGACTCTAAGAAAGTAGTTTGTGGAGGAACAAGTTCGCAGATAGTAGCTCGTTATCTTAACAAACCACTTCGTACTAGTTTTGATTTTCCTGATAAAGATGTTCCTCCTATTGGTTACATAGAAGGAGTCGATCTTACTACAGAAGGCGTCTTGACGATGAGACGACTTCTTGAATTATCAGAGAAATATCTGTCTATAAATGATTTAACTCCAAAAGTTTTTACAAAACAAGATGGAGCTTCTCTATTGGCTAATGTTCTTTTTGAAGAAGCTACACACGTAAGATTCTTTGTGGGACAGAGTGTTAATGTCGCACATCAAGGCTTGCCTATAGATATTACCATGAAGATGAAACTTGTTGAAAAACTTGCATCTAATATGCGAGCTATGGGGAAAGTCGTTGTTTTAAATTATGATTAATTTTTTTTTATTAGAGATATGAGTTCAAGTAATAGAGTTTTTGATACAAATGTTCAACTCGTAAAGTACAGAGTTTTAAAAGAAGTTATCCGTAGAGCTTACGAAGGTGGTTTACAGGATGCGTATGTAGAAATTCCGAAGGTGATATGCCCAGGTCCTAAACCGGAGATACGTTGCTGTATTTATAAAGAGAGAGCAATTCTACAAGAAAGAATCAAGATGGCTATGGGAGGTGATAAAGGGAATCCAAATCCTGTAGAAGTTATTGATTTGGCTTGTGATGAATGCCCTGCTGAAGGTGTTATGGTAACAGCGGCATGCCGTGGATGTATGGTACATGCTTGTCAGGATGTATGTCCTAAAGGCGCAATATCAATAGTTAATCATCGTGCGGTAGTCGATAAAGAAAAATGTATTGAATGTGGTAAATGTGCGAAAGCTTGTCCATATTCAGCTTTAATCATGCAGCATAGACCATGTATGGTGAGTTGTAAGGTCAAGGCCATTTCTATTGATGAAGAGAAGAAGGCTAAGATTGACAATGACAAATGTATCTCATGTGGAGCATGTGTTTATAAATGTCCATTTGGCGCTATAACAGATAAGTCATTCGTACTCGATATCATAGATATTCTTAAGAAGTCTGAGAATAACACCAAATATAGAGTATATGCGGTTATCGCTCCAGCTATTGTAAGCCAATGTCGTTTTGGAAGACCAACACAAGTTGTTACAGCAATTCAGAAGTTAGGATTCCACCAGGTTGTGGAAGCAGCATTAGGTGCTGATGTCACACTTTATAATGAAGCTTTGGAATGGAAAGAAAAAGGCTTGATGACGACCTCATGCTGTCCATCATACGTGGCATTTATAGAAAAGAACTTCCCTGAATTGGTAAAACATATCTCACATTCGGTTTCTCCAATGATATTAACAGCGCAGATGATAAAACATTCAGATCCTACCGCTAAAGTCATATTCATTGGACCATGTGCATCTAAGAAATTTGAGTTCAAACTTGAGAAGACAGGCGGTGCCATAGATTGTGTCATGTCGTTCGAAGAATTACAAGCCTTTTTGGATGCAAGAGGTATAGATACGGTTGAATGTGAAGATACAGTACTTGATAATGCCTCATTCTATGGAAGAATATTTGCGAAGTCGGGCGGTATAGTTCAAGGCTTGATTGATGTGGCGAAAGAACTTAATGTAGATGGTCTTAAACCGATAGTCATGAGTGGTATAGACGAATGTCGAGCCAACTTGATGAAGCTTAAATTTGGTAAAGCGACAGAAAACTTTTTCGAGGGCATGGCATGTGAGGGAGGCTGTTTGAATGGACCTCTATGTATTACACATAGTCCTCGTAATATAGTGGATGTCGATAAATATGGTAATGAAGCTAAAGAAAAGACGATCCACAATTCTGTTAAATTATACGAAATGACAAAATAAGATGGATCTTCAAACAGAACCTATTAAGATTATCAAGACAGTTTTAAGCAGATTACCGCTGTACTATAACTTTTTGTTAGAGAAAAGGAAGGAGAAGTATAAGTATATATCTTCTACTGTTATAGCTAAAAGTCTGAAACTGAATAATATACAGGTCAGGAAAGATTTAGCTTGTGTGAGTAAGACTGCAGGTAAGCCTCGAATGGGCTTCGAAATAGAGTCGCTTATATCTGATATAGAAGATGTTTTGGGATTTAATAATTTAGATGAGGTCGTCCTAGTGGGTTCAGGCAGACTAGGACGGACTCTGCTTAGTTATCAAGGTTTTGCAGATTATAAACTTAATATAGTAGCTGGATTTGACAACTCTGTTGAGCTTGTGGGAGCTAAAGTAAATGATAAACCCATTTTGCATATAGATAAGTTGACGCCAATAGTGGAAAGACTTAATATAAAAATAGGTATTATCACAGTTCCTAAGGAGTCGGCACAGGAGGTATGCGACATTATGATTTCAGCGGGAATTAAAGTAATATGGAATTTTGCACCAGTACATCTTGAAGTTCCTGACGGTATTATAATAAAACACGAAAATCTAGCGGTATCGTTAGCATTATTAACACAAAAACTTTATAAGGATTCGAAAATTTCGGATAATCAATAAGTTAAGAGGTTGATAATTTTTTTTAAAAAAGAAGCAAAAAAATCGATAAAAAAATATCTAATTAAGAAAATTATAGTATATTTGCAGCCGAAAAAAAGACAAATTTTATTTTACTATGAAGAAGAATAGTTCAAAATCAACGACAAAAAAATCTGAAAAAATGGAAAATCAAGAAAATAAAGAAATAGTTATTGAACAAGAAATAAAAACACAAGAACAAATGGAAACAAAAAAGACACGTATTGAATCTGACCTTATTGGTTCACGCGAAGTACCAGCAGAATGCTATTACGGAGTACAAACAGTTAGAGCTATTGAGAACTTCCCAATCACAGGTATTGGTCTCAACAGATTCCCAAGTATTGTAAAATATTTAGGTATCATCAAATTAGGTGCTGCTATAGCAAACTATGAGACAGGCAAAATTAGCAAAGAAATTTATGAAGGCATTAGAAAAGCTTGTCAAGATGTTATAGATGGTAAATTAAACGATCAATTTATTGTTGACGTTATTCAAGGTGGTGCAGGTACATCAACAAACATGAATGCTAATGAGGTTATTGCTAACCGTGCTTTGGAATACATGGGATATCAACCTGGTCAATATGAATATTGTTCACCTAATGACCATGTTAATGCATCACAATCAACCAACGATGCATATCCATGTGCAACACGTCTTGCTATCTACGCAGATCATCTTGAAATGATTAGCCACTTAGACTTACTCATTTCATCATTAGAAAGAAAAGCAAGAGAATTCAAAGACGTTATCAAGATGGGTCGTACACAGCTTCAAGATGCTGTTCCTATGACATTAGGTCTTTCATTCCACGCTTTTGCTCAATCATTAAGAAATGAAAAAGAGCACCTCATTACTAATTCAAAAGAATTCTTAGATGTTAACATGGGTGCAACAGCTATCGGTACAGGTATCTGTTCAACATTAGACTATAGAGAAGCTTGTGTTAAAGCTTTACGCGACCTCACAAAGTGGGACATCAGATTATCAGAAGACTTGGTAGAAGCTACATCAGATGCTTCATCAATGTTAGTTTATTCAAACGCTTTGAGAACTCTTTGTGTTAACACATGTAAGATCTGTAACGACTTGCGTTTGATGAGTTCAGGTCCACGTTGCGGTCTCAACGAAATTAACCTTCCAAAGATGCAGCCAGGTTCATCAATTATGCCAGGTAAAGTTAACCCTGTCATCCCAGAAGTTATGAACCAAATTTGCTACCGTGTTATCGGTAACGATACATGCGTTATGCTCGGTGCTAACAATGCACAATTAGAGCTTAACGTTATGGAACCTGTTATGGTTTACAGCTTGTTAGAATCAATCGAGTTGTTAAAGAATGGTTTCGATGTATTGCGTAAGCTCTGTATCGATGGTATTACAGCAAATAAAGAACACTGCCGTGAAATGGTAGAAAATAGTATCGGTATCATTACAGCTTTGGTTCCTGTATTGGGTTACAAAGCTTGTTCTAAACTTGCAAAAGAGGCTCTCGAAACAGGTAGGGGTGTTGTTTCTCTCGTTAGAGAACAAGGTCTGTTAACCGAAGAGCAAATCAACGATGCAATGGCAACAGAAAAGATTATTCTCTAATTGTAAATAGTTTTCATTTTGGATGGTATCATCTGGTACCATCCTTTTGTCGTTTTTAAAAGTATAGTTGTAAATCTTTATATAAAGATATATTTAATATATATAAAAACAAACAACTTATTATGATAAAAATTAAAAAAGGTATTGATATTCATCTTGTTGGTGAGGCAAAGAAAGAGGTCAAGAAATATGAACCTCAGTTTTTTGCCATAAAACCACAGGATTTTATCGGTGTAGTGCCAAAACTACATGTTGCCGAAGGTGATGAAGTGAAAGTCGGTACCGTTCTTTTCCACGACAAGAAAAACGAAGGCATCTTCTTCACATCTCCTGCTTCAGGAAAAGTGAAGGCTGTCGTCCGTGGTGAGAAACGCGTCATACTTCAAGTCGTCATCGAGTCTGATGGAAAATACGAAGCCATCGATTTCGGCAAAGCTGAGCCATCAAAACTCTCACGCAATGAAATAATCGAAAAATTAGTCCAAAGCGGAACATGGACAATGCTTCGTCAACGTCCATACTCTACAATAGCAAATCCTCAAGATGAACCTAAATGTATCGCTGTCTCTTTGTTCGACACAGCTCCTATGGCTCCGGACAATAACTTCATCATCAAAGACCAAATGACAGCTATCAAAGCCGGTGTCGAGGCTCTCGCCAAATTGACACAAGGCATGGTTTATCTTAACGTGAATTCTTCAGAGACAAAACAAGCTCTCGCTTCTTTGAACTTCTCTGCAAAGAATATCTCAATAAACGAATTCGAAGGTCCACATCCTGCAGGTAACATCAGCACTCAGCTTAACGTATTGTCACCAATAAACAAAGGCGAGATTGTATGGTACACCTACGCACAAAACCTCATCGCTATCGGTAACCTCTTCATCAACGGTACTTACGACAGCAATAGAGTAGTGGCTTTCACAGGTTCAGAAGTAAAAGATCCAGTTTATTACCAAACAAGAATCGGTGCTGACATGTCGGGTCTGTACGATAACATTTCATCAGAAAATGTACGTATCATCAGCGGCAACGTCTTGACAGGTACCAAAATCAACGGTGATAACTTCTTGGGATTCTACGACTCACAAATAAGTGTCATTCCTGAAGGCGACCACTATCAACTTTTCGGTTGGTTGGCTCCTAACTTCAAGAAGTTCACCTCGACAAACACAATGGGCGCATCATTCTGCAAGAAGAGCAAGAAAGTGCTCGACACTAACCTCAACGGTGGCGTGCGTCCTTTTGTTATGACAGGTAACTTTGAGAAAGTGTTCCCATTCGACATCTATCCGATGCAACTCATCAAGGCTTGTATCATCAAAGATATCGACCAGATGGAAGAACTCGGAATCTATGAAATCGATGCTGAAGATTTCGCTTTGTGTGAAGTCATCGATCCATCGAAGACCGCGATTCAACAGATTGTACGTGAGAGCTTAGAGATGCTTCGTAAAGAAATGAACTAATAGAATTCAATTATTATGGGATTACGTAAATTTATAGATAAAATAAAACCTAACTTTGAAGAAGGCGGCAAGCTCTACTGCTTCCATTCATTCTTCGATGCAATGGAGACATTCTTCTACGTTCCTAATAAAGTGACTCTCAACGGTGCACACGTCAGAGACGCTGTCGATATGAAACGTAACATGATTTATGTCCTCATCGCTCTTATTCCTTGCTTCCTCTTCGGAACATGGAACATCGGTTATCAACATTTTCTTTCTCATGGCGTAGAAG
>SUWT01000032.1 GCA_015061335.1 Lentimicrobiaceae bacterium
ACCTGTCTCGAAGTCGTCAATCAATGCGTCTGGAATGATTTCGCTCCAGCTCCAATATACTTTTACTATTGATGGATCTACCTCTTCTGCTATAACTTGATATACTGGAGTATAAACTTCTGTCATAGAGAGGTTGACACCTGTTGTTGTTTCAGCGTAAGCTACAACGATATCTTCAACAGCTGTTGTTTGATAGTTGGCTTCTGAAGCTGTAACTTTGTATGTACCTGCTAAAACAGCGCCGCTATAGAGACCGTTTTCGTCTGTTGTAAATGTGTAAGTTTGATTTCTGTTGAATTCATCTTTACCTTTTACTTCAACGTTAGCTGCTGCTATTGGTGTAACACCGTCTTGATCGAATACATAACCTTCAATAGCACCTTCACCTGATACATAAACCATAGCTGGTGTACTCAATTGTGATTCGCCTTCGTCATAAACTGCTGTTACAGCAATTTCATAACCTTCCATGTCATATTCAAGACCTGAAACTGTGTATGTTGTTGCTGTTACGAGTGATGTGTTATTCTTTACACCGTCAACATAAACGTTGTAGCCTCTGTATGAACGATCTTGAACTGCTGTCCAGTTGATAACTGCATCGTCACCTACGTAAATTTCTGGTTCAACAGCTGTTACGTTTGAAGGAACATTCAATTTTGTTGTGAATGACCATACATCACCGTATGTTGTACCTGTTGTGTTACGTACGTTTACTTGCCAGAAGTAGTTCTTGTTGTTATACAAGCCACTGATGCTATGACCGATTTGTAAGTCATTTGTCCAGTCGATGATAACATCTGTTGGAGGATATGTTGTTCCTAATAAAACTTGATATTCAACTGTGTAAGCACCGAATTGCCATGCGAGTGATGGAGTACCAACATTTTGTGCATAGTTTGCAGGATATGGTTCTGTAGCCTTTTCAGGAGCAGGCATTGTTTCTGCATTGATATTAACGCTGAATGGCTCTGTTGCTGATGTTGCTAAGTAATATGTACCTGCTGGAACTACCATATTGTTGATTTCGTATGAGATAGCCTCATCACGTTTCATACCAATTGATAATGAAGCGTCATCTACTAATAAGATGAATTGGTCAGCACAACCGAAGTGACGGATAGCTATCCATGCTTCTTGACCAGCGTATGCGCTTAAGTCAACTGTATATTCATACCATGCACCTTGACGAACGCCATTAGCGTTTCTAGCAGCTTTTTGACCACCTTTTGCTGATAATGTCCATTCAGCAATTGTAGTGAAGTCGCTAGCTGATGTGTTGCCGTTTGTTGAAATAGCTACACCAAAATGTTCTGCTGCATAGTTTTCATCTTGTGCTGAAGCGTAGAATTTGAATGTTGAACCAACTGCCAAAACAGCTTTTTCAGGAGCGATGATATAATCATCTGGTTCTATTGATAACCATGCTGCATTGCAATATGATTCACTCATTAAGTGGCCTGTTCCTGTGTGTGAGTCGCCTGTAAGAACGCCATGGTCACCAGCTTGTGAATTGTGATACCATACATGACCGTCTGCGTTGTCATCGATAGTTGTCCAACCTTCTAAGCCTGTTTCAAAGCCATATTCAAATTGTGAACCTTCACCGATTTCTGGCATTTCTGGAATAACAATACCGAAGTAGTTGTTGTCAACGCTAGGACCACCAACACCATTGAAACCTTCTTGGTACAATGCTTGTTTGTGGTTTTCACCTGTAACTTCTACTGTCAACATTACGTCTTCTTCAAATGTAAGCTCATAAACTGCATCAGCGCCATCTTCACCTTCACCTGGTAATTGATAGTTGTCATATAATGATGCATAATCTGGAGTATCTGAATATGGATATGATGATACTTCTTGAGCCATTTCCCATACGTCTGGACATACAGGATCGTATGCTGTAGCTGAGATGTTTACTAATTCTGTACCTCTGCCTTCTGCATAAGCTACAACGATGTTAGCATTGATTTCGCCAGCAGGAGCTTCTCCTGTTGTAACTTCAATAGTCTTAGGTTCACCACCTAAAATGATCAATGGTAATTCAACATCTTCTAATACAAAGAATGAATTTGTTGATTCCAATACATTGACATTTGCATAACCTGATGTTGCTGCAATCTCAAATGATGTTGGACGCATCCATGCACCATTAGGACGTACGCCTAAAGCAATCTCAGATGGTGTCACCATGACACCACCAGGTTGTGCAGGTGATGTACCTAACTTAACGTCAGCTACTTTCTTAATTCTTGTACCTGTTGCTGTACCTGGGTGCTCCATATATGAAGCATTTGTATCTGATTGACGATACATAGCGACATTTGAACCATCTTCTGAATCTGTGTTGAAATACTTCAAAGATGATGTCCAACCGTCTGCTGCTTTAGCAACAACAATAACTAAGTTTCCATTTCTTGAATACTCAAATGGAGTATCTAATGTGAAACTTTCCCACTCTTCATCACCTAAAACAATATCAGAACCTGAGTAAACCAATGTAAGGTCTTCCATAGGTGTCCAATCTGTTGTAGATTCGATAGAGTTTCTTTGTGTCATACCCATGTAGATATTAATCTCTGTAGTAGGATATGTCACATCTGTTGTGGCACAATGATAAGCTACAGAGTTAATTACACATGGCATGTCAAAAGAACTCGCTGGATAGATTGACTCATGCCAGGAGATCTTGTAGAACACATTGAACGGTGTGTTGTAATCACTGCCCGTTCCCTGTCCGATGACTACCTCATCGGCTCTCATTGCAAATGGTGCCATAAACACCAAAAGCAATAAACTCAATAGAACTTTTTTCATGATTGAAAAATTTAATTAATAATAAACTATTTAGGTTCGTATAAAAAACCTCATTAATGACAATTATAAGGCATCTAACCCTACCTCATAATTCACTTTTTTTTATCTGCCCTTAAAATGTAATATTAACACGTATCACGCCTTCTATTCCATGTTATCGTTCCTCTCATCAGCACTCGCTTTTGAAAATCTTTTCACCACAGCACTACTATATGTCTTCGATACAGGAATCGGATCTATACCAGCAAAATCAAAATCCATATAAAATCCATCCTGCTCATGCCTTAAAACCTTAATCTTCTGTGTATTTACTATATACGCTCTATGACATCGCATCAATGGAGTGTTGGCAAATGAATTCTCTAAGGTCTGTATCTTACATCGTATCATATACCTATTAATAATATTGTTCCTCTTGTAATAAACAACAGTGTAGTTATCCTCAGCCTTTATATAATACAGATTATCCAATTTGACCGACATCTTCAATATCCCTTTGTTATCCATGATATTAATAATATCCATATTCTGAGCTATAGCCTCTCCATCTGATGCCACATTCTTGGTATCTGTAATCAAAAGCGTACTCCTTAAATCTTTTAATGTAAACCATAAACCTCCTACGAAATATGGAACTCCCAATGCCATAAAGGACACTATTATACTCTTAATGACAATGAAGGTAAATGTATAATCATCTAATCCTATAACGCCTTTAGACAAATACGAATGAAATACACCTATTAATATTATCTCACATAACAGCCATATAACATATATGGTGTAGGTCATATCAAAGATCTTTCTTGCCGCCACATACATCAAGGTTCTGCTTAATATCAGAAAAAATACCGATATGACAACAAATGATGTGGTAAGATTAAAACTCTCCGACTTTCCCACTCCGAACCATGAGGTGTCTGAATAAGGGGAATATATCACCAAAAAAACTAATGCGTATAAGATTGCAAATGTTAAGCCGGAAATTATATTATTAGCCTCTATTAAGCCTGATGGAAATTGATTTTTTCTTCTTTTCTTCATTAAAAATTCAGCACTTATTTTTATTTTTTTTGCAAAAATACAAAAATTTCACCCCATATTTTGAAATTTCACCCCATATTTTGAAATTTCACCCCTTTTTCACCCATTTTCACCACATTTTCACCACACGCTCTTTTTATGTCCATAATTTTGCAATCGAATTTGACTTTAAATTTTTTTTACAATGAAAATTATTGGAACCGGACGTTCTCACCCTTCCTTAGTCGTCACAAACGACATGCTGTCTCAGTTCTTAGACACCAGCGATGAGTGGATCACTTCAAGGACTGGAATAAAAGAGAGACGTATAATCTCTTCCGAGAATCTGGAAGATCTCGCTATCGATGCCGCTAAAAAAGCTCTCGCCGATGCTAATATTGAGGCAAAAGATCTGGACTATATTATTTGTGCCAATGTTGTTAATGAATATATCTCACCTGCTATGAGCTGTATCATATTAGGTGCTCTTGGTGCTAACTGTCCTTGCTTCGACCTAAACGGTGCCTGCGTCGGATTTATCTATGCTTTGGAAATCGCCGAAGCGTTCTATAGAAGCGGCAAGTATAAGAACATTCTCGTAGTATGTGCCGAAGAACCCTCAAGAATGGTTGATTGGCACGATCGTTCCGCAAGTGTACTCTTCGGCGACGGAGCCGCAGCTGTCGTACTCACAGAGGGCGATAACATAAAAGCTACTAAAATGTCTGCTTCTTGTAATTGGGACAGACTATATCAAAAACATGAACTTCAATATTCTCCTTTTAACACCAAACCTAACAGCAACCTTCCTTTGGTTATGCACGGACAAGATGTGTTTAAATTCGCGACACGTGCCGCTATCAGAGACATTAATGCTGTTCTCAAACAATCGGGATATAAAGCTGATGATGTAAAACACTTCCTCATTCATCAGGCAAACCTGAGAATCATTAATTCCATTAAGGAGTATTTAAGACAAGCAGATGAAAAATTCCCTCTTAATATTCATAGGTATGGCAACACCTCTTCAGCAAGTGTCCCTATCTTACTCGATGAGGTCAATAAAGAAGGTAGATTGAAAAGAGGCGATTTAATAGTAATGAGTGCTTTTGGAGCAGGATTCGTCTCCGGAGCTTGTATTTTAGAATGGTAATAATATGGAAAAAAGAGTAGTCATAACAGGAATGGGTGCTATCACCCCTATAGGAAATAATGTAGAGACTTTGTGGAATAACCTTATCAACGGAGTCTGTGGCATTGATTATATCACACGTATCGACACCTCAGATCTACCTGTTAAGATCGCAGCCGAGGTTAAGAATTTCGACCCAATCGAATGTGGCGTAGATCCAGCTTTCGCCCGTCGTAACGACTTATTTGCCATCTATGCCATGGCAGCAGCAATAGAAGCAATGAAAGGTAATGAAAATGCCTTCGAACCCGACCGCCTAGGAGTTTATGTAGGCTCTGGCGAGGGTGGCTTCGACACCATACTCAGAGAAATCATAAAATGGAAAGATCAAGGTGCTAAATGGGTATCTCCTCTCCTTATTCCTAGTATGATCTCTAATATTGCAGCTGGTAACATCGCCATTCGCTTCAATGCCTCAGGCGTTTGTGTACCTATCGTAACAGCCTGTGCTACAGGTACTCACTCTATCGGTGAAGCTTATAGAGCTATAAAACACGGTTATGCCGACGGTATCATCGCCGGCGGTAGCGAAGCTGCCGTCAACCCTATCAGCATCGCAGGCTTCGCCAACTGTAAAGCCTTGACTCGTGCTGAAGATCCTAAACAAGCTTCTTTGCCTTTCGATAATAATCGTGCAGGTTTCGTCCTAGGCGAAGGTGCCGGCATTGTACTACTTGAGGAATATGAACACGCCAAAGCTCGCGGCGCTAATATTTATGCGGAGGTATGCGGCTACGGTAATACCTGCGACGCTCATCACGTCACAGCACCTCATCCAGAAGGAAAACAAGCAGCTCGCGCTATCAGAATCGCTCTTGATGAGGCTGCCTACAACGATAACGACATACTACATATCAACTCACACGGAACAGGAACTCCTCTTAACGACAGCTCAGAAACAGCAGCTATCAAATTGGCTTTAGGCGAAGAAAACGCCCGTAAAGCTTATATCAACTCAACAAAATCCATGACAGGTCACCTACTGGGCGCAGCAGGCGGCGTCGAAGTCATAGCAGCTGCCTTAGCACTCAAAAACGGCATAGTTCCTCCTACCATCTCTCTCAATAACCCCGACCCTTCTTGCGACCTCAACTATACTCCTAATAAAGCTCAAAAAGTTGACCTAACTATTGCTATATCTGAATCTTTAGGCTTCGGAGGTCATAACTCTTGTATAGCTTTAAGAAAAATATAAAATCATCATAATATGACAAAAGAAGAATTAAAACATTATTTGCCTCATCGCGAGCCTATGCTTCTCGTAGATGAAATTAACATCGATGAAAATCATGTTGCCCATTCAAAATATCATGTCACAGGAGACGAATTTTTCTTAAAAGGTCATTTCCCAGGACAACCTACCGTCCCTGGCGTGATACTCTGTGAAATAATGGCTCAGTCATGCGCTCTACTCATGCTTGATGACTTGGTTGGCAAAATAACACTATACACCGGAATCGATAACGTCCGCTTTAAAGCTCAGGTCGTTCCCGGCGATACCATTGAAGTTGATGCATCTTTGACATCAAAAAGAGCTAATATGTACTTCTGCGAAGCCAAAGCTACTGTTAATGGTCGCCTTTGTGCTAAAGGCAGTTTATCATTCGCATTAATTGAAGACACAAGAAAAGATAATAATGAATAATAAAGTATTTCAAATAGTAGTGTTAGCAAAACAAGTCCCTGACACTCATAATGTTGGCAAAGACGCCATGAAGGAAGACGGCACAATAAACCGTGCCGCTCTGCCTGCCATATTTAATCCTGATGACTTAAAGGCTTTAGAGATGGCTCTCGCTTGCAAAGATGCTCTCAAAGACATAATGACTGTTAAAGTCAGTGTCATCACTATGGGTCCTACACGTTCTGCTGAAATAATAAGAGAGTCTATGTTCCGCGGTGCCGATAATGGCTTCGTCGTCAGCGACAAAAGATTCGCAGGCTCCGACACTCTCGCCACTTCATACGCTCTATCTGCTGCAGTGAAAAAATTAGGACAAATTGACTTGGTATTCTCAGGCCGTCAAGCTATAGACGGCGACACAGCTCAAGTAGGTCCTCAGATAGCCGAAAAACTAGAAATACCTCAAATAACTTACGCAGAAACTCTAGAAGAAATATCTGAAAACCACATCATTATTAAAAGAAGACTAGACAGAGGTGTAGAAACAGTAAAAGCTGGCTTCCCTGTACTCATAACAGTTCATGGCAATGCTAACGACTGCCGCCCTCGTCATGCGAAACTACTCATGATAAATAAAAAGGCATGCTCAGCATCTGAAGCTATTGAAGGTATGGAGACTTTATGGGCTAAAAAACCTTTCCTTAAAATAGAAGAATGGAATGCTGATGACATCAATCCTGACTTTCAACGATTAGGTCTCAACGGATCACCAACAAAAGTTAAATCTATTGAAAATGTTGTTCTTACAAGTAAAGAAAACAAAATAATAAATAACAGCGAAAACGAAATTAACGAACTTATGAAAGAGCTTATTGCCGCTCACATCATCTAAATCAATTTAAACACATTAAAAAAAATAATTATGGAAACAAGAGAAAAAGTTATAGACATTATAGTAAATAAATTAGGTGTTGAACGTGAAAGTGTTATCGAAAGCGCAAGTTTTACAAACGATCTCGGTGCTGACTCATTAGACACTGTTGAGCTCATCATGGAATTTGAAAGAGAATTTGAAATCAACATTCCTGACAATCAAGCAGAAAACATCTCAACAGTAGGTGAAGCAATAAAATTCGTTGAAGAAGCTGTAAATAACAAATAATTTTCACAAACAAAAACTTGAAGTATGAACAACATCTTAGTATTCTGTGAGATAACTGAAGAGAAACAGATTGCCGAGGTAAGTTTAGAGCTTTGTTCTAAAGCTCGTAAACTTGCCGATAGGCTGAATAGTTCTCTTGAAGCTATCGTTATAGGAGATCGAATTACAGATTTAGAAAAGCAATTATATCCTTACGGAGTCAATACCATATTCTACCTTGACGATCCTCGTGTTTGCTTCTACCAAACCCTTCCTTTCTTTAGCACTATCACACAACTCATTAAAGAAGAAACACCGGATATAGTTTTGTTCGGAGCCACCTCAGTCGGTCGTGATCTGGCACCTCGCGTAGCGTCATATCTGCGCTGTGGCCTCACCGCCGACTGTACCAGCCTCGAAATTGGCGATCATACCGATGCTAAAACCAACACTGTTTATAAAGATATTTTATATCAAATACGACCAGCTTTTGGAGGTAATATCATAGCGACTATCGTATCTCCTGAAACACGTCCTCAAATGGCTACAGTACGAGAAGGCGTGATGAAAAAAGAAATATACAATAATGAGCATCAAGGTGTAATACGTCTGCTTGAAGCTGATAAATATCTGAAAGATAACGATTTCTGTATAGAGATATTAAGTAGAAACATAGAAACTCAGAAGATAAACATAAAAGGTGCACCTATCATTGTCGCTGGCGGATATGGTATGGGTTCTAAAGAGAATTTCGCCCTCCTACACGAATTGGCAGAAACAATAGGCGGCGAAGTAGGAGCGACACGAGCTGCAGTAGATGCAGGATTTACCGAAACAGAACGCCAGATAGGACAAACAGGTATCACTGTACGCCCTAAACTCTACATCGCTTGCGGAATATCTGGAGCAGTACAACATAGAGCCGGAATGGATCAGTCATCAATGATTATTTCAATCAATACTGACCCTAACGCTCCTATTAATGCTATAGCTGATTATACCATTATTGGCGATGCAACAGACATCATACCTAAAATGATAAAAAGTTATAAATCTAACATGTTATAAAAAGCTATCAGCTATTAGCCCTCAGATACCATAAATTTGATAACTGAAGGCTGACAGCTGACAGCAAACAGCTAAAAAATTAAGAACTATGAATTTTTATAATGATAATGAAAACTTAAAGTTTTATCTCTCACACCCTGTGATGGATAAGATTGTAAAATTGAGAGAACGCGACTTCGTCAATATTGATGATGATGTTATGGCTCCATCAGATGTTGAGGACGCTATCGACAATTATGACAAAGTACTTGAAATAGTAGGTGATTTGGCAGCTAATGTGTTAGAAGCTAATGCAGAAGATGTTGACCATGAAGGTCCTCATGTTATCGACAATGCTATTGTCTATGCCAAAGGGACACAGAAAAATCACGAGGTATTACGCGATGCAGGGCTCTATGGCATGTCGTTACCTCGTAAATATAATGGACTCAACTTTCCATACGTGCCATACGTAATGGCAGCCGAGATAGTATCGCGTGCCGACGCAGGTTTCTCCAATATATGGGGTTTGCAAGATTGTGCCGAAACTATTTATGAGTTCGCTTCCGAAGAGATAAAAGACAAATATCTTCCCCTCATCAACAAAGGATTTACATGCTCCATGGCTCTTACAGAACCTGATGCAGGCTCCGACCTTCAATCCGTACGACTTAAAGCCAGTTACGATGAGGAAAATAAATGCTGGAGACTCAACGGTGTAAAACGTTTCATCACCAATGGTGATGCCGACATACAACTTGTTCTTGCCCGCTCAGAAGAGGGAACCACCGACGGACGCGGTCTTTCTTACTTCCTTTACGACAGAAGAGATAATGCTGTAACAGTCAGACGTATAGAGAACAAACTCGGTATCAAAGGCTCTCCTACAGCAGAATTGGTGTTTAATAACGCTCCCGCACAAATCATCGGTGAACGCCGCATGGGACTTATCAAATACGTGATGTCACTTATGAATGGCGCTCGACTAGGTGTAGGCGCTCAATCTGTAGGTCTTGCCGAGGCAGCTTACCGCGAGGCTGTAGAGTATGCACGTCAGCGCGAACAATTCGGTAAATCTATCATAAACTTCCCTCAGGTATATGAAATGATAGGTGTCATGAAAGCAAAAATTGATGCCACACGTTCACTCTTATATGAAACAACAAGATTTGTTGATCTTTATAAAGCATACGACTCTGTAAGCAAAGAAAGAAGCCTGACAGCAGAAGAACGTCAAGACATGAAATATTCTCAGCGTCACGCCGATATGATGACTCCAATGCTTAAATTATTCGCCAGCGAATACGCCAACCAAATAGCATACGACTGCATACAAGTTCATGGCGGATCCGGATTCATGAAAGAATATAAATGCGAACGCCTCTACAGAGATGCAAGAATATTAAGCATTTATGAAGGAACATCACAATTACAAGTGGTTGCAGCAATACGTTTCATCGGCAACGGCGCTTATCTTAAACGAATAGAAGAATATGAAGCAATGCCTATAGCCGAAGAACTAATGCCATTACGTCAACGTATCGATAAGATAAAAGAAACATATATCGAGATAGTAAGTACAGCAGATAAATTCGGTACTTCATCAGAAGCATACGACTTCCTTGCACGTAAGATGGTGGAAGCCATGGGATTACTCATAATGTGTCATCTTCTATTACAAGATGCGAACAGAGCATCAAAAGACATGGGATTTGAGAGATCATGTAAATTAATGATAGCTCAAGCTGAGGCTGAGACCACAAAAATTCTTACATTTGTGCAAAATTTCAAAGAAGAGGACCTTTCTTTATATAAATGATAATTGAAAGGTGAAAATTGAAAATTTGGGTTAAAGTTTATAAGGGAATTAGGAATTAGGAGTTAGGAATTAGGAATTAGGAATGTGGACAAAGTTCGTTGTCCTAAAGAATAAACTATAAAACTTCTGACTCTCAGCTCTAAAACTACTTTAAACTTTAAACCCTCAACTCTAAACTTAATAATGTTGTCGGTTGACTTTAAAAATTAAAACTATGAGATTATTATTAGAAAATAAGACAGCTGTCATTACAGGAGCTGCCAGAGGCATAGGAAAGGCAATAGCTAAACGTTTTGCTGAAGAAGGCTGTAACATTGCCTTTACCGACTTAAATGAAGAGAGTATCAAAGCTACAGAAACTGAATTACAGTCTCTTAACATAAAAGCTAAAGGATATGTCTCTAATGCCGCTGATTTTAATGATGTTGAAAACACAGTAAAACAGATACATCAGGATTTCGGAAGTATCGACATCCTTGTTAATAATGCTGGCATTACCCGCGACAGCCTTATGATGCGAATGACAGAGAAAAACTGGGATGACGTCATCACTGTTAATTTAAAATCGGCATTCAATTTCATTCACGCCATAATTCCTATAATGGCACGTCAACGTGGAGGAAGTATTATAAATATGGCATCAGTAGTAGGAGTTTCCGGTAATGCCGGACAAGCTAACTACTCAGCATCTAAAGCCGGTCTGATAGGTCTAGCCAAGTCTATCGCAAAAGAGATGGGCTCCCGTAACATAAGAGCCAACTGCATCGCCCCAGGATTCATCATCACTGATATGACAAACCAAATCCCTGAGGAGGCTAAAGAAGAGTGGATGAAAACCATACCATTAAGAAGAGGTGGAACTCCTGAAGATGTAGCAGACACTGCATTATTCTTAGCTAGCGATATGTCACGTTATGTCACAGGACAAGTAATACATTGCTGCGGAGGAATGAATTGTTAAAATAAAGGAGCCATGATCATTTTGATCATGGCTCCTTTATTTTATCTTCTTTATGTTCAGTACCGCTATCCATAAGTTCTCTTTTAAGATCATCCAAATTTCGGGCATTATCAACAGAGAACTCTCCTATCTTGGTTCTTCTAAGTGATATAAGGCAAGCTCCATTATTAAGAGCTAATCCGAAATCATTAACCAGAGACCTTATATAAGTTCCTTTACTACATCTAACCTCGAAATCTATTTTAGGAAAATTTGTTGCATCTATCCTGAAGTCATCAATATGTATAAGTCTTTCTTTAAGAGCCACTTCCTCATCAGAACGAGCATAATCGAAGGCTCTTTTACCCTGTATCTTGATAGCTGAAAACTTAGGAGGTCGTTGCATGATGTCACCGACAAATTTTTTTCTGGCTTCTTCCATCATCTCAGCGGTGATACTATCTGTAGGATAAAAGGCATTAGGCTCACTCTCTAAATCAAAAGTCGGGGTTGTTTGTCCCAACAACATAGTTCCGGTGTAAGTCTTTTCCTGTGCCTGAAAATTATCAATTTGCTTTGTCATTCTTCCGGTACATAGAATAAGAAGTCCTGTCGCCAGTGGATCTAATGTTCCGGCATGACCTACTTTCAATTTTCTTATACCATGATAACGTTTAATCACAGCACGCACCAAATTGACGACATCAAAAGATGTCCAATCAAGAGGTTTATCTATGAGAAAGACTTCTCCTTCTTCGAAATGAAACATATCTTATAATGAGAAAATTATAGTAACAACACCTGCTATAGCACAATATATCGCAAAATAAATCAATTTACCTTTTTTGACAATATCAATCATAAACTTACATGCCACACAACCAGAGATAAAAGCAGCCAAAAATCCCACCAACAAAGGCATTGCACCTATACCCGACAACAATGCAGGTTCTTGAATCATATCTATTACATTCAGGAATGTCTCTCCTAATATTGGTATCAATACCATCAGGAAAGAGAACTGAGCTATACTTTCTTTCTTATTACCTAGAATAAGACCAGTAGCGATGGTAGTACCTGAGCGTGAGAGTCCAGGCAATACAGCCAAAGCCTGTCCCAATCCAATGATAAAGGCATCGCGGTATGAGATACTTTCTTTTTTACGCGGCTTAGAATAATAAGCGAAAGTCAATAGTGTCGCCGTAAGTAAAAGGCAGCATCCTACTATCAACAATCCACTTCCAAAAACAGCCTCAACCTGATCTTTAAAAAACAATCCTACTATCATGACAGGGATACAGGAAAGCAAAATCTTCGCGACGTATGTCTTCTCTTCATTCCATTGAAGAGTAAAGAAAGTACCTTTAAAAAGATGTTCTATCTCTTTCCATAAAACAACAATAGTACTCAATACTGTAGCAGCATGTACAGTAACAGTAAAAAGCAGATTATCTGCCGCCGATGTGTTAAGATTTAACAACTCCTGTCCTATTGTCAGATGTCCGCTACTACTAACAGGCAAAAATTCCGTCAAACCTTGAAGGGCACCTAACAACAATGCTTCTAACCAATTCATAATCGATAATTTTATTTGTTTTTAGGTCTTTTCATTATTGCATAGATCTGTATTCCAAATCCTGCCAATACCAAAATAGGTGCCAGGGTCAGTCTTCTGAAGTTAAAAATAGCTTCATTAAATACATCAGGATCATCAGAGCCACCTCCTATCATCAATAAAAAACCTACAAGAAGGAATACCAAGCCTATGATAACCCACTTATAATTATCACGATTGAAAGGAAGCATATCTTCACCATTATCTTCCTGTTTAAAACCAATGTTCTTTTCTTCTAACTTACTCATATCTAATATCTTATATATTTTCAAACATAAAATTCATCCAAATCCGCGTCCAGATATTTTCTCATCGCAAAGATAGTAGAAAACAGTGTTAACAACAGACTTAATAATATTACAAGCAAATATATGACAACAACATACGCATTTCCTTGTATAAGGCTTAAATCAGGGAAATAATCTCCCATGCTTAACAAAGTCATACTTATAAGTACCAATGCCATAAAAGATGCAAGTAGGCCCTGAATCAAAAATGTTTTCAGGAATGGCTTCATGATAAAGGCATTAGTAGCTCCGACGAGTTGCATGCTTCTCACAATAAATCTCTTGGAATATATCGAAAGACGCACTGTATGACTTATAAGAGTAGATGCTATAACCAACAGAACCAAACTGATAAGAAACAAAGCCGTTTTTATTTTATTAATATTCATGTTTATGGTGTTGGTAAGAGATTTCTGATATAGCACCTCCTTCACAATACTTTTCTTCAAAATCCATTTCTCAGCCATTGCCATACTATCGCTATTAGCATAATCTGAAACGAAACGAACATCTATGGAAGGCAAAAGCGGATTCTCAACATCACCAAGCCACTTCAGGAAATCCTCTCCCAGATCTTCCTCCAACTTTTTTGCAGCCTGTTCCTTACTGATATATTCCGCTGTTTTAACATAATCTTTAGAAGCTATATCTTCTCTCAATGCCTTTATAGCAGATTCCTTTGCATCCTTTTTTATAACAACCTCAAAACCAATATTTTCTCTGACATAGTCCAACAATTTATCAGTATATACTACCATAAAAGCATACATTCCCAGCACAAAAAGCACCAACATGATACTCATGAGTGAGACGAAATACGAACTAGCAAACCTTCTTTTTGTTGATTTGTTTTGAGAAATCATTGTCATTATATTATCTTGCAAAGATATGATAAAAATTTTTATTTTATACGTAAAAGTTCCATTAATATTGACCTCAATAAATAAAAAAGATGTAATTTTACGCTTTAAATTTTAGGTATATTTATGTTGAGAAAATTAGGTGATTATCTTATTTTGATATCGCAGGCTTTTCGTAAACCAGATAAAGCTCTTGTATTCAGGAAGAGATTGCTTCATGAGTTTTACAATCTTGGGTTCACCTCTATTGGCATTGTGCTGATTCTCTCCGTTTTTGTTGGTGCTGTGGCTACAATTTTAGTAGCATATAACATTGACAGTCCTCTCATTCCTGAGAAGATGGTAGGTTTCACTGCTCGACAGATGATTATTTTAGAATTTTCCCCTACTATAATAAGTCTTATTTTAGCCGGCAAACTAGGTTCACAAATCGCATCGGAGATAGGGAGCATGAGAGTTACTCAACAAATTGACGCTCTTCAAGTTATGGGAATAAACACCGCTAATTATCTCATACTACCTAAAATTATAGCATCACTATTATTTATTCCGGTTCTTATAATCTTCAGTATAGTAATCGGCATTCTTGGCGGATGGCTGGCTTGTATAGTCGCTAATGTAATCACACCTACCAACTACGTGATAGGGCTACGTGCATGGTTTGAGCCTTTTTCAGTGACATTCGCGATGATAAAGACAGTTGTATTCGCATTTCTTATATCTTCGATATCCAGTTATATCGGCTACAGTGTCAAAGGCGGTTCTGTTGAAGTAGGTAAAGCCAGCACACAAGCAGTTGTGATAAGCAGCATAGCGATAATAATCTTTGATCTTATTCTAACCCAAATGCTTTTGACATGATAAAAATCGACAACATATCGAAGACTTTTGCAGATCATATTGTCTTAAACAACATTTCCGCCACATTTGAAAGAGGCAAGACCAATCTCATTATAGGTCAAAGCGGCTCGGGAAAGACTGTCCTGATGAAGATATGTATAGGCTTGTTTGAACCAGATCAAGGTAATGTATCATTCGACAACCGCCCTTTTTCCAATACAAAGGAAAAAAACAAGATGGAAATCAGAAAAGAGATGGGAGTACTATTTCAAGGAGGAGCACTATTCGACTCTATGAACGTGGAACAGAATGTAATGTTTCCTCTTAATATGTTCACCGACTTAAGTTATAGCGAAAAACTAGACAGAGTAAATTTCTGTTTAGAGAGGGTTAACCTAAAAGGTATCAACAAGTTAAGCACATCAGAACTCAGTGGTGGCATGATGAAAAGAGTTGCCATCGCACGTGCAATCGCCAACAAGCCAAAATATCTCTTCTGTGATGAGCCCAACTCAGGACTCGACCCCACTACTGCAGAACTCATCGACGATCTCATAAGCGAGATAACAGAAGAATTCCACATTACAACCATCATCAACACTCACGACATCAATTCGGTTCTGAAGATTGGACAGACCATCAATTTCTTACACAAAGGAAAATTATGGTGGCAAGGCGACAATAAAAACGTATTAACATCCGACAATAAAGAACTTAATGATTTTCTATTTTCAACTGAGCTTACAAGAAGAATTAAATCAAAATAATAAAGATTATGAATACATTAGACATCATCATCGGTATCATTCTTATCCTATTCGCACTAGCAGGATATAGAAAAGGTCTTATCATTGAAGCCTTTTACCTCGCATCATTGATAATAGGCATTTATGGCGCAATGTATTTCTCCGATTTCATGGCGGGAGCTCTCGCTAATATAATAAATGTCAAAGCAGAGTACATGGCACTTATAGCGTTTATCATCACATTCATACTATTTGTGATAGTAATAAGATATATTGGACGACTAATTAAAAACATCATTGATGCCATTTATCTCGGATTTATTGATAAGATTGGAGGATTTGTGTTCGGAACCCTAAAAGGAGCATTGATAATCAGTATTGTCATCATGTTAATGAACAACATGAATCTAAGTGACAGCATCAATAAAGATACCAGAGATAAATCATTCTTATACAGCAAGGTTGAGAATGTAGCCAATACTCTGTATAAAAACCATGATTTGATAGAAGAATCCATAAACAATAGTTTTAACAAGGGTGTTGAAGCTATAGAAGAAATATTAGATAATTAAAAGAGAACAAAATGAAGAAAATAGCAGTTATTTTAGGCGGATGCGGAACAAAAGACGGTTCCGAGATCAATGAAACAGTCACATTATTATTGGCATTAGATCAGCACAATATTAAGTATCAATGTTTTGCTCCGGACATGGATCAGTATCAGGTAGCGAACCATTATACAGGAGAGATTACCAATGAAAAACGTAATATGCTCGTTGAGTCGGCGCGTATAGTTCGTGGCGAAATCAAAGCTCTCAGTGATTTTGACGCAAATATGTTTGATGGTCTTGCCATTCCTGGTGGAGCTGGCATCGCGAACAACCTTTTCACATATTTCACAGATGGTATGGATATGAAAGTATTACCTGAAGTAAAGAATGCCATAATAGCGATTCACGAGCAGAACAAACCGATAGCAGCGATGTGTATTGCTCCAGTTTTGCTAGCCAATGTGTTGAACGACATTACAATAACATTAGGCAGCGATGATTGTGGACCTGCCAAAGACATACTCAACATGGGAGCACATCATAAAGCCTGCGGTAACGGTGAAGTGGCATGCGATATAGAGAATAAGATATTCACCACACCATGTTTCATGCTTGATGCTACATTAAAAGACATCTACGAAGATGCATACAAACTCGTAGATGCCTTTACAAAAGCATTATAAGATATTGTCAATCCGTGTAATAGAGTATCATTTTCTCGATAGCTCTATTACACACCTCACAGAACTTATTGCCGTTAAATGTTTTCATAAGGCAATCTATTTTAGGTCTGTAAACCCCTTTAGGCTCATAGCCACCGCCTTCATAAACACCCACAACATCATTGTACTTCTCTTCTTGAGGTGTCGGTATTGGTGTTTTCTTATGGATCATATCTTTCCATTTACTGTCAAAATCGACCAATGTAGTAATATTAGGTTCCCAAGGCTCAATATCGAGATTATAAAATTCCTCGTACGAAGCAGAATCATCATAATATTCATCAGCGAGACCTGCAAATCCATGACCGAACTCATGAATGATGACCTCAGAAGAATAAGAATCACCGGTTGAACTGACGCAATAGAAATTATAGATACCGCCACCGCCATATTTTGTTGTATTCGCGAGTATATAAATCTGATCGTATGGCGCCAATCCGGCCAGATCACGGATAGACTGATTGTCGTATGACATACAATAACGTTCAGAGTCGAAGGTATAGAAGGAACAATTTACGGCAGTATTTTTCCAGACGTTCTCGGCTGGAACACTAATTCCCGAATCGCGCGATGGAGCCATGACAGCTCTTATATTAAAACGATCCTGATATGAGGCGTATGGTTCGTATGAAAACAAACATTCCTTAAAGAAGTTACAGTCAAGTACGAACTTTCCCATTTCCTCCTCTGTGTAGCCATCGGGTAATAAGACAATATCGACGGCTTTATCAGGAGAGACATCGCCATGAACATCGAGCACAGAATAAGAAAATTTCTTAGGATCTTGAATAAAATAATTATCAGGATCAATATTCAGACGCATCTTCTCTACCATTTCACCCTGATAGTTTCTAAGATAGAATACGACATCCACCGTTTCTTTAGGATATGGCATTATAACAGATTCATTAAACCCTCTTGATACCTGCTCAGCCTCAGCCGTCGTTTGCCATTCGCCGAAAAGATTACAATAGCCCTTGGAATATATAACCACGTCAGAATCAGCAAGAAGAACTTCAAAATAATAATCACCGTAAGCAAGGCTATCTATAAGGTAGTGACGTGTTCCGCCCCAGACAGGTTCCATCACATATTTATCAAGAGCGTAATAACAATCATCGGCATTTCCATAGATATAATAATCTATTCTCAACTGATAGTCCTCAAAATAAACGTCATACTGTGCCTTTACACTATTTAAAAATGCAAAAGACAATAGAAGGACAAGTAAACTAGATTTAAAGAACAATTTTTTCATGACTATAAGATTAAATGATACAACAGATGCAAAAATAAGAAAAAGAACATTACAAAAGATAGTCATACTAAAAAAGGGCGCGGGGAGCGCCCAATTGCATTAATAAACCAAACTACTTACAAAGCTATAGAGAATGTTTAGTACTTGTGAATGCAAAGTTAGCAATTATTCGGACAATTTAGTAAATGCAGAGTCTTAAATGCTGATTTTATAGTAAACAAATATGAAAATCTATTAAAAAAACAGATAAATTTACTACTACAATTTAAAATATATTTATTTGATTGTCTGATATATTAATATGCGATTACTACTACAATTGGCAGATAGTCATATCACAAATAATAAGCTTAATAATGTAGTAGTAAAAAAAATAGCAAAAGATTAAAAAAATCAAATTTCCCTGAGAAAATCCACTATATCCTTATCGGTTTTAAGGTTAAATTTTTTTCTTAATCTATATCGGGAAGTTTCAACGCTTCTTATACTAGTATTAGTTATGACAGAAATTTCCTTACTTGACATATCGATATAGAGCATTACGCAGAGGCGTTTTTCTGCTTTGGTGATAGAAGGAAATTTCTGTTCCAGTTTCATGATAAAGTCTTTATACAGATCATCGATTTGGTTTTGTAATTCATTAATCTCATTAAAGAGGCGATTATTTTGGATATTAAGGTAAATGAATTTAAGTTTATTCTTGATTTTATCTTCAGGTTGATTTAATAATTCTTTAAGTTCAACTTTGATTGGGGTGATGGTATCTATGTAAGATTTGAGATGGAATGCCAGATTTAGCAGAGACTCCTTACTATTTTTGAGTTGCATTTCAATCATACTCTTTTCCATCTCATCTATTTTAATTTTTTGAAGATACTCAGCCTCCTTATTTTTATGTAAAAGCATTTTATTACGAGAGGAAAGGACAACAAATATTATCAGCAACACCATTATAGTAAGAGAGGCAAGAATGGTTATCATATAATTATATCGTTTCTGTTTAAGATTATTAAGTTCCATGTCCTTTGCGTTTAATTCATTGATACTTAGCGACAAGATATAATTGTCTCTCAGTTCCTGAATTTTATTTTCAGCTTTCAGGACTGTTGCCGAATCATAGTAAGTATCGTGTAGCAGGTGCATATCGAAGGCATTTTGATATTTACCTAATTTTGCGTAGCAATCGGAAAGTTGACCGTAAGAATCGCTGCACAAATCGTATTTCCTATATATTCTAGTACTATCGCTTAAGATTGTAAAGACGTTGATAGCATTTTCATAATCATGTTGACGTTTTTTCAAGATACCTAATTTATACATATTTGCAGCACATTTATCATAATCTCTGACATCACTGGAGATATTGATAGCAATATTATAGAAGAGTTCAGCAGTATCAGGAATGCGAAGAGAATCATAGAGATCGCCTTTATAGCTATAGTTAATGATCTGATATTCGTCATTAAAATCTCTAATGCTGAGATAAAGAGCTGAATCAAGGAGAGATTTAGCTTCATCATAATTAAGATTGTTAATTTTTATAGAGGCTTTATTTGTCAGAGCCTTAGTAAGGAAAGAGATATTAGATTTTGTAAGAGGATATTTAAGAATTTTATCATAATAAGAAAGAGCCAATGAATCATTCGAAAGTTTTAGATTCAGGTCGCCGAATGCCATATAAGTTTCAATTAATATAATATCACTATTAGTTTTATTTGCGTAAGTGAGAGCATTATTCAACGCCCCGAATATCCAATTTTGATCAAAATGACTAATGTATAGCAGGTTCGAGATATGCAGGTACAGTTTATTAACTTTTTTATAATCATTAAGTTGAATAAAACAGCTAACGGCATTGTCGTAATATGTCAAAGCTTTAGGATAGAGTTTTTTACTATTCAATATATCACCGATAAGAACATTAACTTCAGCTCTTTTTACAAGATCATCCATTTTATCTGCCAATTCAGAAGCCTTGAAAGCACATTCTAAAGCGAATTCAGTATTAGAGTCCTCATAATCTCTTGCCATATTGAACAATTTTACAAATTCAGACTCATCATTATTAATTTTCTTCATAGCAGTAAAGATAGAATCGCTAAATGAATTATGAGCATTAAGATCGATTAGTGTCACAGACACTAAAATGATGAATAGAAGCTTTCGTAACATAATAAAATAATTTTGCCACAAATATAGTATAATTTATAGTAGTAGTTATAAAATTAATTTACGAATAATCAAATAGATAGTAAAAATAATGTAGTAGTGATGTAGTGGTAGTTATTATGTTAAAAAATATTAGGGAAAGATAAAAAAAGTGTTTAGGACAATTAAAATTTAAGTATAAGAGAACTAAAAGAATAATGTAAAGAAAAAAGTTGTATCTTTGCATCTGAAATCAGCCACTTTAGCTCAGTTGGTAGAGCAACGCATTCGTAATGCGTAGGTCAACGGTTCGAGTCCGTTATGTGGCTCAACAAACAACAACTAATGAACCATAATTTCATCTTTTCCGAAAACATGAAAATGTCGGATGTTGTGAGCTCTAATCCTAAGTTGATGCTCACATTATCACGTTTTGGCATAGAGTTAGGTTTTGGCGACCATAGTATTAAGGAAGTATGTGAAAGAGCGAAGGTCTCACCTCTTTTTTTCACTTTAATTTGTAATATTTACTCTAATCAAGATTTCATACCGACATTAGATGACTTAAAATCTGTTGATTGCAACTCATTGTTATCATATTTATCAGAATCACACAAATATTACGTCAACGAGAGACTACCGCACATAGAGTTTCATCTGAATCGTATTATAGAAGCTTGTCCTGAGAGATTTGCAAAGACCTTAGACAGATTTTTCAAGGAGTATAAAAGCGAGGTGACAAAACATTTCTCATACGAAGAGGTTACGGTCTTTCCTTATATCATAGCATTGAATAACAAGGATAAGAACAGTAGTTTTACAATTTCAGAATTCAAGAGTTCTCATACAAATATTGAGGATAAGCTCAGCGATTTGATGAATATTCTCATCAAATATCTGCCTGCCAACATTTTCCCGAAGGAGAGAATAGAAATCTCCTTAGACATTATGGATTTATCATCTGACTTGAGCAGTCATACCATAGTTGAGGAACGTATTCTGGTACCTTTTGTGGAATTATTAGAATATAACAACTATGAAAGTCAATAAGATAATAATAGTAGAGCCATCTCCCATCATATATGCAGGACTTAGTGACTTTATCAACACGATAAATCAGATATCGGTAGTATCTGTTCTAGATAATATTGACTTACTTAACGATAAAATGCTAGTCCACAATCCTGACATTCTGATCATAAATCCGATAGTATTAGGATTCACAAATAACAGTTTCATTAAAAATATAAGTCAAAATTATCCCAAAACATTATTAGTAGCACTTGTTAGCACTTATGTAGATAGAAACGTCTTAAGATATTTTAAAGAAACCATTGAGCTTAGTGACACCAAGCAGAAGGTAATAACTAAGTTAATAAATCTTATCAATAATAACGAAGACACTTCTGCGCAGAGCGAAAACATTGAACTTTCCAATAGGGAGATTGATGTATTGATCTGCATAGCCAAAGGCATGACTAACAAAGACATTTCAGATAGACTTAACATCTCTGTTCATACTGTTATTACCCACAGAAAGAATATAATAAGAAAGACAGGCATTAAGTCAGTATCTGGATTGACAGTATATGCTCTTCTGAACAATTGGGTAGAAGAGTCGGAGATTTATGAGTAGTTAGGACATGGGAATAAGGGTGATGATCAGGATTGTCAGAGCAAAAATAATTGCTTCGAGCGAGGCTTTTCCTAACAAGCTATTTAATTGTTTTCCTTGGTATTTACCTAATTTCCTATATAGGGAATAGGAATACGTCAGAAGAGGGATAACAGCCAGTGTCCAGATATGCGCATCACAGATATTTCTCATGAAATAATAGCCCAGCAGGCACGCTATCAGAGGATTAAACAGGAATACTGTTTTCATAAATCTGCTTCCGAATATTCCGACGGTAGTGACTTTATTGTACAATTTATCTTCCTCTTCGTCACGGATATTGTTTACTATAAGCAATTCATCTACGACAAGTCCCATCGCAAAACCAGCTGCTATTATCTCCCAGTTTACTTCTTTTGTTAAGATATAATATGTAAATGTAACAGGTATTATTCCGAAGAACAAGACAACCGCGATATCACCTAATGCGTTGTATGATAATGGTATCGGGCCCATCGAATAACAGAAAGCCGCTGCTATTATCAACAATCCGAAAGGCAATAATATCCATCCTCCCCAATATATCAAAGGCAATCCTACCAATAGACAAAGAGTTGCTGCAATAGATATTGCAATGCGCATAGCTTTTGGCGTAATCTCACCGCTGACTAACTTTCTATCTTTACCGAGACTATTCTCATTATCGCAACCGGTATTGAAATCAGCGTAATCGTTTACCAAGTTAGATGTTGTCTGAGCCAAGAGTGCGAATAACAAACAAAGTATAGCTGGCAACCATTTGATGTGACCCTCATTGAATGCTATTGCTGCCGACATCACTACAGTCGATATTGACACAAAGAAGGAATAAGGTCTAATAGCAAAAAACCATTTTTTAATACTTTTTAACATAATCACTAAATATTTATTAATTCCTAATTCCTAATTCCTAATTAATCAGACGCATCAATTATATATTATCATTTTCATCGGTGTAATTGACACGTCTCTACAATAATTCCTAATTCCTAATTCCTAATTAATCAGACGCATCAATTACATATTATCATTTTCATCGGTGTAATTGACACGTCTCTACAATAATTCCTAATTCCTAATTCCTAATTCCTAATTCCTAATTAATAAAAATCCCTCATATATTCTGCACAAGCCGAAAGTCAAAGCTTTCTGTCTTACATTCTTAAATCCGCATTCCTCCATCATTTGTAAGAATTCTTTTGGCTTAGGAAAATTCATAACCGACTGAGGAAGATACGTATAAGCTCTGCTGTCGCCGGATATTTTCTTTCCTATGAAAGGCAAAATGTTTAAGAAATAAAGTTTGTACAAAGATAATAGTATTTTGTTTTGAGGAACGGAAAGCTCTAAAATTAATAGATGACCGTTATGTTTCAAGACGCGTTTCAGTTCACGGAGTCCTTTTTTCTTATCCTCAAAATTCCTTATTCCGAATGCGATGAAAGCAGCATCGAAAGTGTTGTCGTCGAAACTGAGATTTTCGCAGTCTTCAGCTTTTAAATTTATTGCAGAGCTTAGATTTAAATCCTTAACTTTCTCCTCTCCGACTTTAAGCATTCCTTCAGAGATGTCGATGCCTGTCACTGAAGGAATACCTGCTTTTGCTAAAGCTATGGTAGAATCGGCAGTTCCGCAAGCCACATCTAAAACTTGAGAAGTTGAAAACTGACTTTTGGCTTCAGTCTTTAGACCTTTGACAATCAGCCTGACAGCTTTCCTTCTCCAGATCTTATCGATATTAATAGAAAGAATATGATTCAGTTTATCATATGTTGGAGCGATGTTGTTAAACATCGAACGCACGAAATTCTTATCTGCCATATTTTTTTTCTTGTCAATAGTCAACAGACAACAGTTATTGTCCATGTTTATTTCATTGTAAATTATTCTTCGTCGAGAGTAAACCGCAGGCGGCGTCTATGTCTTGTCCGCGCGATGCTCTGATGGTAGCGATGATGCCTTTATCGTTAAGTCTGTCGCGGAAACGTACCATATCTTCATTGGTAGGACTTTGAAGATTGATGCCGGGAATGTTGTGGTATCTGATGAGATTTACTTTACAACGCAGACTTCCAAGTTGTTTCGCCAACTCTTTGATATGATCGGGAGTGTCATTTAAGCCTTTGAAGACGATATATTCGAAGAAAACCTTACGTTGTCCGCTCCAGTCGTGTTGACGTATGGCATGAATCACCTCGCGAATCGGATAAGCTTTTTCCACCGGCATGATCTTCATTCTCTCGTCATGGAAAGGAGAATGCAGACTGACGGCGAGGTTACATTTCGACTCTTCAAGAAAACGTTTCATAAAAGGTATCACGCCGACTGTAGATACTGTTATTCTTGTCGGGCTCATGGCGAGACCCCAGTCGGAGGTCATGACGTTGAGCGTGCGCATGAGGTTGTCGTAGTTGTTCATCGGCTCGCCCATTCCCATGAAGACGAAGTTGGTAAGTTTTTCGTATTCCGGAAGGTTGAGGATTTGGTTCAAGATGTCGCTTGCCGGAAGATTCTCTTGGAAACCTTGTTTACCGGTCTGGCAGAAGAGGCAGTTCATCTTGCAGCCTACCTGCGATGAGACGCATAATGTAGCACGGTCTTTATCAGGAATGTAAGCAGACTCTATGAAGTTGTCGCCGCCATGGAAGAGATATTTCTTCGTACCGTCTTTAGATTCCTGGACATTGGTGAAGTTTCTGTAGCCTGTCGTATAATTTTCTGACAAAAGCTGACGTGTCGCTTTGGAGAGATTTGTCATCTCATCGAAGCTGCCAGTGTGTTTTTTGTAGAGCCATTCTGTCAGTTGTTTGGCTGTAAACTTCGGCAATCCATGCTGATTGACAATATCTTGTATTTCTGACAAGGTTAAACCTAATAATGATTTCATAGATGTATTTTTATTTGATGGTCAACAGACAACAGTCTTCGTCCATGTTTAAAAAAGAATTATTAATTGCTAATTTCTTTCTGCAAAAATATAAAAAAAACAAATAGGATTTTTATGTTATACTTTTTCTATAGACTCTAGGACTTTGAATTCTATATTTAGCAATAGTGCTTATAAAAACATCGAGAGATATATCGGCATATAATAGAACTGCCATAATAATGTTTTTATATTATATTCGTCAGTATTCCTATGTCGTTGACAAAAAAATCAACAAACATTAGAGTGTCTCTGCTAGAGTCACCATCATACTTTAAACTTTAAACAAAAAAGTGAATAAAGTCTATCGTCCGTAGTCTATTGTCTGTTAACTTTTCCTTATCTTTGCCATAAACTTCTATTGTTATGAAAAAACATTTTATCTTCTTACTATTTTGGATGATGTCTTTGTCATTATCCGTCAACGCTCAAGTGGAATATGTTAATCCTATTATCGGCACTGATGGAATGGGGCATACGTTTCCAGGCGCCTGTGTTCCTTTTGGGATCGTACAATTAAGCCCTGACACAGACACTATTCCTCATAACATTGACGGAGCATATCAAGAAAGAGTATATGAATATTGCGCCGGATATCAATATAAAGATTCCACCATCGTAGGTTTTAGTCATACACACTTCAACGGCACAGGTCATTCCGACCTTGGCGACGTTCTCATCATGCCAAGCATAGGCGAATTAAAACTGAGACCAGGAACAGCTGATGATCCAGAGAAAGGCTATCGTTCTCGGTTCTCACATGAAACGGAAATAGCCTCACCAGGTTATTATGAAGTGATCCTTGACGACTATGACATAAAGGCACAGCTGACCGCCACAAAACGTACCGGTATTCATAAATACACTTTTCCAGAAGGAGAAGATGAGCGTATCATCCTTGATTTGAATCATGGCATCTACAATTATGATGGTAAGACTTTATGGGCTCAGATCAGAGTTGAAGACGACACTCTTATCACTGGATATCGTATCACCAACGGATGGGCTCGTACCAACTATACATATTTCGCAATATCATTTTCCAAAGCGATTCTCAACTACGGATATGAAGATATGGAGGAAACAAGGTATAATGGATTTTGGAGAAAGTTTCCTATCAACAGTAACTTTCCTGAGATGGCTGGGCGTAAGTTAGTTTCTTATTTTGAATTTGACAATTCCGAAAACAATGAGTTAGTTGTAAAAGTAGCTCTTTCTGCCACCAGTACAGAAGGTGCTTTAAGAAATCTACGAGCCGAGGCTGCTGGCAAAGATTTTGAAACACTTGCCAAAGAAGCGGCAGACAGTTGGAGGCGGCAATTGTCATCACTTACAATAGAGGGCACTGACGATCAAAAATCCATGTTCTACACATCATATTATCACACGCTCATCAATCCGTCGGTGTATATGGATGTTGACGGAAAGTATCGTGGATTGGATCATAACATACATCTAGCCGATGATTTTACCAATTATACGGTTTTCTCTTTATGGGACACCTATCGTGCCGAGCATCCTTTACTAATGCTCATGAAACCTGACGAAGCTCGTGATATGGTGATTTCGATGATTCATCATTATCAGCAGAGCGTACATGGGTTACTTCCTATATGGAGTCACATGGCTAACGACAACTGGTGTATGAGTGGTTATCATGCTGTTTCTGTTTTGGCGGATGCCATTGCAAAAGGTGCTGACATTGATGTGAAAGAAGCGTTGAATGCGATGCTCTCAACATCTAAAGTGACTTATCTTGACGGATTAGGCGAATATATGGAGCTCGGATATGTACCTTATGATATAAGTCACACTGCAGCATCAACCACTTTGGAATATTGCTACGATGACTGGACTATATATCAAACAGCATTACATGCTGGCATGGATGAGATCGCCAGCGAGTATAAGAGAAGAGCCTTGAATTATCAAAACATCTATGATCCTGAAATAGGGTTTGCTCGTCCACGTCATTACGATGGCAGTTTCAAGAAAGAATTTGATGTGCTTCAGACCCATGGTGAAGGATTTATTGAAGGCAACTCATGGAATTTCTCGTTTCATGTGCCACACGATGTGAATGGAGTCATGAAATTGATGGGTGGTGAGAAAGAATTCATTCAGAAACTTGACGAGCTTTTCGCGATGCATCTGCCTGAAGAATATTATGAAGCCAATGAAGACATAACATCCGATTGTCTTATTGGCGGTTATGTTCATGGCAACGAACCTAGTCATCACATACCATACTTGTATGCGTGGACCTCACAGCCATGGAAGACGCAATATTGGGTAAGGGAGATCATGAACAGAATGTACAAGAACCACATCCGTGGGTTAAGCGGCAACGACGACTGCGGACAGATGTCAGCCTGGTATCTTTTCACTGCTATGGGGTTCTACCCTGTCTGTCCAGGAACTGACCAATATATAATAGGTGCGCCCTATCTTCCTTATATAAAACTATCGTTGCCTAACGGAAAGACTTTTGAGATTAAGGCGAATGACGTCAGCGACAAGAAACGCTATGTAAAGTCAGTTCTTTTGAATGGAGAACCATATTCCAAGATGTACATCACTCACAGTGACATCGTCAATGGAGGCGTTATAGAATTTATAATGAGTGATAAGCCTAATAAAAAACGAGGAATAAATAAGAGCGACAAACCGTATTCATTGACGGAGGAAAGGAATTGAATTAGGAGTTAGGAATTAGGAATTAGGAGTTAGGAATTAGGAGTTATTGTAGAGACGTGTCAATTACACCGATGAAAATGATAATATGTAATTGATGCGTCTGATTAATTAGGAATTAGGAGTGTGAACAAAGTCTGTTGTCTGTTGACAAAAATAAACTATAGACGTTTGCCATTAGTCTTTAGACAAAAAGAGGCTGTCTAACAAGTTTAGACGGTCTCTTTTTATGTATCGAGACAAAATTGATATAAGAGTACGTTTTGCGAATCAACACCTTATTCTGTATATTTTTTTATAAAAAATAAGGCTTTTCC
>SUWT01000033.1 GCA_015061335.1 Lentimicrobiaceae bacterium
GTTACTTCTGCGCCGCAGATAGCAGCGGTGATGATAAGTTTTTCCATAGTGTATTTTTTTATCTTTCAATTCTTTGACATTTCTTTGGAACTACGCAGGTGCCGCTCGCACGACAAACGATGATTGGCTCTGGCAATACGTCGGCTGCTGAGTCGGAGATGTCAGGACGTGGGATGATGACCTTACGTGCCACGAACTCCATCTTACGTGAAGTGTTGCCTATCTTTGTAACCCAGCCTTCAGCTTCGATATAGTCGCCGGCATATACAGGAGCCAAAAATTCTATATTGTCATAAGCGCAGAAGAGACCTTCGTCGCCGTCTGTCATGATTAACAATTCTGTTGCAACATCACCGAAGAGATGCACCATGTGAGCACCATCAACCAAGTTGCCGCCGTAATGAGCGTCTTTTGCACTCATACGTAATCTGATAAGAGATCTATATTCTTTTTCCATTTTTGTATATTTTTTAAGTCAACAGACAACAGACTACTGACAACAGTCTTTGTCCATATCTAATATTCCTAATTATTTCATTGAGACGTGTCAATGTTCTTTAATTTTTTGCAGGAATCATTGACGCGTCTCTACAATTGTTAATTGTTAATTGTTCATTTTTCCAAATAGATTCCATCAACGAAGATACCTGAAGCGTGGATTTGTTCTGGAGCTATTTCGCCACTCTTGACGAGTTTTTCAGCCTCAACAACGACATAATCGGCTGCCATTGCCATGAGAGGATTGAAGTTTTGCGTTGTTCCTAAGAAAACCATGTTACCGTCTTCGTCAACGATGTTAGCGCGTAAGAAAGCGATGTCGGCTTTGAGAGGTTTTTCGAGTATATAATCTTTACCATCGACGTTTATTATTTGTTTTCCGTCTTGGATAATAGTGCCTAAGCCTGTTGGAGTAAGTACGCCGCCCAGACCTGCACCGTAGGCTCTGATACGTTCAGCGAGAGTACCTTGTGGTACGTATTCCACTTCAAGAGTACCGGCGTTCTTTTGAGCCGCGGTCTCTTTATTGGTTCCTGTATGAGAAACGATGGCTTTTTTAACTTGATGATTAGCAACAAGTTTACCATGAGCCACATTATCATATGCAGTATCATTAGCTATAATTGTCAAGTCTTTAACACCTTTTTCCACAATAGCGTCAATGATTTGAACGGCACTTCCTACGCCGAGGAATCCACCAAACATGATTGTCATACCGTCATGTACCTTTGCAACGGCCTCTTCTAATGTAATCTGCTTATTCATATATGCGAAATTTTTATTAAAAATCTTAATTTATTATAAAGCGCAAATATAAATTTTTTTTCTCAAAGTTTAACATCAGTGTAAGAATAATTTTTTGACCTATCGTCTCATTCGTCCCACAATACCGAACTTCCATCTTTCATCACTAATAAGATCACTTCCTCACATGATTTGTTCTTTTGTTTTTTAAGGTTGGTCTTTGGTCGGAAATAGGCTTCCTTCACGCCTTCCTCGGCAATCTGCTTCACGAGATTGTTCTTCCTGTCTCGCAAATCGCATCTGCCGTTATTATACGTTATCACGAATAATGTTTCATCTCTGTTGAATTCGGCATGATTAACAGCTTCACCGTTACCCACCTTACGAATAACAGTACCACTATCGGTCCTGATAAATGCCTGCCCATCGGGTTTTATTTCAAAGTAATTCATTGTTTTTATTTTTTATAAACAAACCACTGACAACTGTCGGCAGTCTTTGTTCAATAATCAGCCACGGATCTAGAGTTTTAAATAGTTCTACAGTCGGGATGTGTTAGTTATACTTATATTCTATACTCAATCCTTCTCAAAGATCTCATCCCACTTTTTACCATCCGGTGTCGCTAAAATCTCCCCATCATAAATAGCGGTAAAGACTGAGACTAATTCCTTCTCATCCTTGTTTTCTCTTATATATTGTTTCTTAAATTTTGGTTTGATATTATGATTCATATCTTTGATCTTGTGTTTCAAGGTCTTCTCGGCTGTCTCACCGAAAGATACATGCCACCAATATCTAGCCACTATTTCTTTTTGGGAATTATAAACCAACAAATGTACCGCAGGATGTAACACCTTATTACCATTGTGAATCTCGCAATATAAAGCACGCCCTACTATATTGCCCTGCTCATTGACAAGAGGAAGGAATTCGGTGATATTGATAGAAGGTCGGAATTCAGACTTCTGACTTTGGCTATTGGCTATTGACTGCTGGCTGCAGGTTTCTTTTGTGTCTGAGAGTTTAAGGATCAAAGAATCTGATTGTTCTACTTCGTCATGCGGTGTTGATATTAGAACATCTGTTTGAACGACATCTTTTTTTATTGCTTTCTGTTTATTGTTTTCCGCACTTTGCTCATGGCTCATGGCACTCAGTTCTGAGCTTATAGAGATCGCCACTTCTTGAATCTCTATCATTTCCGTTCCTCTTGGGATTGTAATCTCGAACTTATCACCTTTATTCTTACCTATCAAAGATTTAGCTATAGGCGATACAAACGAAATAAGTCCTTTGGAGGCATCCGCTTCGTCAACGCCAACAATACGCACGACCTTATCATTGTACTTTACATACATTCCGAAGCTTACTACATCGGGCTTGGCTTTCGCAGGATCAATCAGAACCGCAGTGTTGATACGGTCAGATAGAAGCCGCATCTTGGCATCGAGATAGTTTTTGGTTATGTAATTGGAGCCTGCATCAATCCATTCTTTCTTAAGGGTCTCCATCTCATCATGAAGGAGTCTCAAACCTTCTGGAGTAACATAATTCGGTGTATCCTTAGGCAAAAAAGCCCTAGGCAGCACCATCGGAATCTCTTCCTGATCACCTTCTTTGACAAAACCGCGGCTCATTGGTATGCACAATTTACAATGCACAATTTACAATTGAAAATGGGAAAATATAAATCCACTGTCAATTGTAAATTGTTAATTGTCAATTCATGATGAATTCTACTTTACCAAATCGTGTTTCAACACATTCGTAAGAGGCTGCAAAACCCATTATTGTACTTATGACAGCCTTACTAGGTCTTTCATTTCTGTATGTCTCACGAAGAGACTTTCTGATTTGGCGTTCTAATGAACTTTCTGTTGATAAAAAGAGTGTAGATTCAATATTCATAGGCAAATGATTTTGTTATCAATGCCTACTTAACGCTCTATTAACGCTCTTTATTATATCAGATTGAAAAATTATTTATCGTCAGGGTGACATTGTTCTCTTTAATCATCTTTCTAAGATTGATCAAAGCATAACGCATTCTTCCTAACGCAGTGTTAATACTGACATTTGTAGCTTCGGCAATATCTTTAAAAGACATATCCGCATACATTCTCATATTTAACACCTCTTTTTGTTCTTCAGGAAGAAAATCTATCATTTTACGCAGATCATCATAAACCTGCTCTGTTATTATAGCATCTTCTATTGATGGATCAGTGATTCTCGCCATTTCCATAAGGTCAAATTCCTTATTTACGACATCAGCCATTGGCAATCGTTTTGATTTACGGAAATGGTCAATGATAAGATTATGAGCGATTCGCATTGCGAACTGTATAAACTTACCCTCTTCCTTATACGCACCTGCTTTGATCGTACGAATAATCTTTAAAAATGTATCTTGAAAAATATCATCTGCCAACTGCCTGTCTTTCACAAGCATCAGTATATACGAATAAACTTTATTCTGATGACGCTCAACCAACAACTCAAAACTGGCAACATTACCTTTTCTGTAACTTTCCACCAATTCCTTATCATTTAATATTTCTGACATATTCTCTCTTTTATCTGTTAAAGAGTAAAATTTCTTCGATAGCGCGTCTCCTATGTTTAGTTATACAATGATTATCTAATTTTTTTGCAAAAATAAAAAACTTTTCAATTCGCCCAAACATTTTTTTGTAAATTCGTGCGTTTTTTTGATAAAAAATTTCACTATTCCTGCAATGAAAAGAATTGAAAGCATTAACATACAAGGTGCAAGGGTAAACAACTTGAAAAACATCAGTTTATTTATTCCCAAGAATAAATTTATTGTTATAACCGGTCTTTCAGGTTCGGGGAAATCGTCATTAGCTTTCGATACCATCTATGCCGAAGGACAAAGACGCTACGTAGAAAGCCTCAGTGCTTACGCTCGTCAGTTTTTAGGAAGAATGACAAAACCCGATGTCGATCTCATCACAGGTCTTTCGCCTGCTATTGCCATAGAACAGCGAGTCAACTCACACAACCCTCGTTCTACAGTAGGAACAAGCACAGAAATATATGAGTACATGAAACTTCTTTTTTCACGTGTAGGACATACCTTCTCCCCCATTTCAGGAACAGAAGTCAAACGCCATCAAATAAATGATGTTGTGGATTTTATCTTAGAACAAAAAGGAAGTGCCGTATATATCTTATCTCCTATCATTTTACCCGAAAGCAGGAAATTAGAAGAACAGCTGAATATCATACTGCAGCAAGGCTTCAACCGTCTTCTCATCAATAATAAGATGGTGAGAATTGAGGATTTTATAAAAGAAAAGACTTCCAGTAACATCGATGAAATACGAATATTGATCGACAGATTAAAAGTCAATGATAAGACTCACGAATTGATTTCACAGATATCCGATTCTGTTCAAACCGCCTTCTACGAAGGATCTAACAGCTGTATCATCTTGGTGGACAATACGGAACATTATTTCTCTTCTCACTTCGAAGCCGACGGAATGACTTTTGAAACTCCCAGCACTCACCTGTTTTCTTTCAATAATCCATACGGAGCATGTCCGGAATGCGAAGGTTTTGGAAGCGTCATAGGCATTGATCCCGACCTCGTCATTCCCGACAAGAACTTATCCGTTTATGACAATGCCATTGCTTGTTGGAGAGGCGATAAAATGAGCGAATGGAAAGAGCAGCTGATACGTACAGCACGTTATTTTAATTTTCCTATCCACAAACCATATTATGAATTAAGTTCCGAACAGAAGGAGCTTCTATGGACAGGGAATAAATATTTCGGAGGCATCAATGATTTCTTTAAAGAAGTTGAATCTCAGTCGTATAAGATACAATATAGAGTATTATTAGCTCGTTACCGCGGAAAGACAATTTGTCCGGAATGCCAAGGCAGACGACTCAGAAAAGAAGCCGAGTATGTAAAGATAAATGGTAAAAGCATCAGTGAGTTATGCAATATGCCATTATCTGATCTAAACGTTTTCTTTGAACATCTGACACTCAGCAAAAGCGAGAGCAGCATCGCCGAGCGAATTCTGACAGAGATAAAGAACCGTATAGGTTTTCTCGTCGAGGTGGGATTAGAATATCTCACTCTGAACAGAGCCGCCAACACATTATCGGGAGGCGAGTCTCAGAGAATAAACCTAGCGACATCATTGGGCAGCAGTCTTGTTGGCTCAACGTACATCTTAGACGAACCCAGCATTGGACTGCATTCACGCGACACACAACGCCTCATAAAGGTATTAAAACGACTACGTGATATTGGGAATACCGTCATCGTTGTAGAGCACGATGAAGAGATCATTCGCAGTGCCGACCATATCATAGACATCGGACCTTACGCTGGTGTTAATGGCGGCGAGGTCGTATTTGAAGGTAATATCGAGAAGATGATGAATGGCAAGGGCTCCACATGCGACGTTTTTACGGGGAAATCTATGACGGCGAAATATATTTCAGGAGAGAAGAGAATTCCCGTTCCGTCAAAACGTCGTAAATGGAATAATGCCATAGAATTTCTTGGATGCATGGAACATAACCTGAAGAATATCAATGTCAAGATTCCATTAAACGTACTCACTGTAGTGACAGGTGTCAGTGGTTCAGGAAAATCCACATTAGTAAATAATATAATATACAACTCTTTAAAGAAACACTTTGGCGGTGCTTCCGAGAAGAGTGGAGTTTTCAGCAAGATGCAGGGCAGTCTTATAGCCCTCAATGGAGTAGAATATATAAATCAGAATCCCATAGAAAAATCGTCGCGTTCTAATCCAATAACTTATGTAAAAGCTTTTGATGATATAAGACAGCTTTTCGCGGAGCAGAAACTTGCCAAAGCCAGAGGTCTCAAAGCGGGATATTTCTCATTCAACATAGCGGGAGGCCGCTGCGATAACTGTCAGGGCAGCGGAACTTTGAAAGTAGAGATGCAGTTTATGGCTGATATTTATCTTAAATGTGATGTCTGTAACGGCAGTCGTTACAAAGAAGAGGCATTAGAGATCAAGTATAAGGGTAAGAATATAAGTGACATTTTAAATATGAGCATCGATGAAGTTGTAGATTTCTTTGAGAATAACAAAGAAGGAGAATTCAAGAATATCATCGAGCGTATCATAATAAAGATGAAGCCTTTACAGGACGTAGGTCTCGGTTATCTTCAAGCGGGGCAGCCTTCTTCGACATTGAGTGGCGGGGAGGCTCAACGTATCAAACTCGCTTCTTTCTTAACAAGTGGCAATAACGAGAAACCTACTCTCTTCATCTTCGATGAGCCAACGACAGGTCTTCACTTCCATGATATTAACAAACTGCTTAAAGCTTTCGAGGCTTTGATCAACAACGGTCATTCTATTATCGTCATCGAACACGATCCCGACGTGATAAAAACAGCCGACTGGATCATAGACCTCGGTCCTGAAGGCGGTGACAAAGGCGGCAATATTGTCTTTGAAGGAACTCCGGAAGAGCTCCTCCAATGCAAAGAATCATTCACCGCCAAAGTCTTAAGACTGTAAATCAAGCAAATACAGACTTCATCTGTTTTAATGCTCTTTCTACAACAGAACGAGGGCAGGCCAGATTCATCCTCATACAGCACTCTCCTTCCTTACCGAAAATATGTCCTGAATTGAGTCCCAAACCTGCTTCATGTACCATCTTACGGTTCAACTCATCATCAGTGATATTGTAATCCCTGAAATTAAGCCATATCATATATGTAGCCTCCGACCTATGAATCCTGATCTTAGGCATCTCTTCTCTAATGAAATCAAATGCTAAATTTATATTATCATTAACATAATCAATAAGTTGAGAATGCCACTCATCGCCTTTCTCCATAGCCGCCTTAGTAGCTATCTTACCAAATATATTACCCAGATCGGATTCTGTAGAATGAACAAAATCGACATATTTCTTGCGTAAAATATCATCAGGAATTATTACAGTAGATGTCGCCATTCCGGCAAGATTAAATGTCTTGCTTGCCGCATGCGCTGTAATACTATTATGAGCGAACTCTTCCGATATTGAAGCAAATGGAGTATGTCTAAAACCAGGCATCACCAAATCACAATGTATCTCATCTGAAAAAACCAACACATTATTCTTCAAACATATCTCACCCAGACGGAGAAGCTCTTCTTTCTTCCATGACCTTCCTACTGGATTATGAGGATTGCTCAAAATCAACATTTTAGCCGTCTTAGCCTGCTCCTCCAACAAATCATAATCCATCACATAACCTTCATCCGTATCAATAAGCGGATTTTGCACCAATGTTCTTCCATGATTATTGATGGCATAGAAAAACGGATGATATACAGGAGGTTGCACAATAATCTCATCACCTTCATTTGTCAAGCCCATAACAGCCAGATTTATGGCATTAACAATTCCTGGAGTAAAAGACATCCATTCTTTTTCCGTCTCCCACTGATGATGACGTTTTATCCATTGTACGATAGACTCGAAATATGCATCTTCACGGAAAGTATATCCATAAACATCTGTCTTAGCCTTCTCAATGACAGCCTCTCTGATGAAATCAGCTGTTGGAAAATCCATATCTGCCACCCACATAGGAATGACATCCGCTTTACCAAATACAGTCTTTCTCAAATCATATTTAACACTCTCGGTACCTGTACGGTCGATTATTTTATCGAAATCATAAACCATAAACATATTTTTTTGCAAAGATGAGAATTTATTTTTTAGTAATATACATTTATTATATAATTTTGCAGAAATTATACTTAGAAATCAGGAAATGAAATCAAAAATATTTGCACTTATATCATTTTTGTTTCTTACATCACATATTATTACAGCTCAAGATAAATATGGTATCAGAGGTTTCATCAAAGACTCCAACAATGAAGAAGCTCTGTCAGGTGTAACTATCATAGCCGAGCCTTTAATGACAGGGACCTCTACCGACAAAAACGGATATTATGAATTATCTTTACCTGAAGGAACATACAACATCAGGTTCTCCTTTATAGGATATATTACTGATAATAAAGAAGTTACCATCAATAACAGCATAAAGACATTAAATATTTCTTTAAAATCCGACAACAAAATGCTTGATGAGGTCGTGATTTCAAGTAACAGAAAAGACGCAAACGTAACAGAGTTAAAGATGAGTGTTCAGACCATCGATATGGTCAGGATAAGAAAAATACCTTCACTGATGGGAGAAGTTGACGTTATAAAATCCATACAATTACTTCCTGGTGTTCATGCCGCCTCAGAAGGATCGTCAGGTTTCAGCGTAAGAGGTGGCTCTCCCGACCAGAATCTTATTCTTCTAGATGATGTTCCTGTATATAACGCATCACATTTCATGGGTTTCTTCTCTGTCTTCAACAATGATGTCATTAAAGATGCTACATTATACAAAGGTGATATTCCTGCTATATACGACAGCCGGCTTTCTTCTGTATTAGACATCAAGACATTAGACGAAATTCCGTATAAATTCAACATCCAAGGTGGAATAGGAGTACTGACAAGTCGCCTTACATTAAACATGCCTTTTAATCATGGCAGAAGCGCTATCTTATTAGGAGGGCGCATCACATACGGAGGCGTTTTAGCATGTAATCTCATTAAAAACCTAAGAGGAAATTCCATATATTTCTACGATCTTAACGCCAAGATAATGCACACCATCAATGAAAGGAACAGAATCTTCGTCTCCGCATATCTCGGCGACGACATTCTTGGGATGGACTCCCTGATGTCTATGACTTACGGCAATAAGAACATAACGACACGCTGGAATCATGTCTTCAACGACAAAATGACTTCCAATCTATCGGTATTTTATACTAATTACAGATATAAAATAGATGTAGATATAAACCCTTACGACTTCTCCATCACAGCCGGAATTGAAGATCTATCCGCAAAATACGATTTCACTTATCTCATGAGTGAAGACATCACCTCACGTTTCGGAGCATCAGCCACATTCCACCAATACGGACAGGGCAAATTGGACGACAGAACCGGAGTCATAAGTATGTTTATGGGCGTTGATCCAACTAATGAGGTGGTGAGAAAAGCCTTAGAATACTCTCTATATTTCTCAAACGACCACAAATTAGGACCGTTATTATCAATAAGATATGGTTTAAGACTCTCTATGTTCCAAAATATTGGAAAAGAGACATTGTATCTTTTCGACGATAATCACGAATGTTATGATCAAATTGATTATACTTCTGGAGAAATTTTCAATACTGAAGCTAATCTTGAACCTCGCATTGCCGCCATGTATCAAATCGATGAATTCTCATCAATCAAAGCATCCTATTTAAGAACTGTTCAATATGCACAGGTAGCCACAAATGCAACAGGAGGTATCCCTTTTGACCTTTGGTTTCCATCGAGTCCTAACATAAAACCTCAAAAATGCGACCAATTCGCTATAGGATATTTCAGAAATTTCAATAATGATGAGATTGAGACTTCAGTAGAATTGTTTTATAAAAACATTCATAATGTGATAGACTTCGCCGATGACGCCTTCTTCATCGGAAATGTTTATGTCGATGGCGAAGTGAGAACCGGAAAAGGCAGATCATACGGAGCTGAATTTCTGGCGAGAAAAAACTTCGGCAAATTCTCCGGTTGGATCTCATACACCTACAGCCGCTCAAAAAGAACTGTTAAAGACATTAACTTCGGCGAAGAATATGTATCACCATACGATCGTCCACATAACATAAGTATCGTTCTAAATTACGAATTTAACAAACGCTTCGACATCTCTGCAACTTGGATATATAACACAGGACAGCCCGTGACATATCCTTACGGCAAATATACAGTCGATGGCATCACATACTCTATATATAATGGAGAAAGAAACAAAAGCCGTTATCCTGATTATCACCGCCTAGATTTATCGGCGACTCTGAAATGTAAAGAGAGACACAAAAACTGGAAAGGCGAATGGAATTTCTCAATATATAACGCATACGCCCGTAAAAACGTCTGGGCAGTGATGTTTTTACCTGACGAAAACAACAACATCAAAACACAACAAATATCATTGTTCTCATTTATACCTTCAATATCATATAACTTTAAATTCTGAACATTATGAAAAAAATCAACATACTGCTTATTATCATATATATAATTGGATTTTCATCTTGTATAGACGATATAGAAATTGAAACTCAAGAGGGTCCTCAACTTATCGGTATCAATGGATATATCAGCAATGAATATAAAAAACACCAGATTACCATAAGTAAAACGATGGACTTTTATTCTACCAATGAGATTGAAATGGTCTCAGGTGCAGAAGTTTTTATTCATGACGGTCATGACACTATATATCTTGAAGAGACAGAAAATAAAGGCTGTTATGAAACAATAGATTCTGTTGCGGGTATCATCGGAAGGACATACAATCTGATCGTCAATTACATAGATAATGATGGCGAACATAATTATTACGCTCAATCTACAATGAGAGAAAATGTTACTCAAATAGATTCATTAGTTATAAAAAACATCACCCTCGGAGGTGTCCTTATGGAAGAAGCATATGGCTTATATCCTTATTTTCAATCCAATAGCGATCCTAATACCAATTATCTAGCAAATATAGCTATCAACGACTCGCTGACGACAGAATCGCTGATTCAATGTACATCTTATTCATTGGCTGGTCTTTCTGGCTTATATGTCAACGGACCTGAATTTGTATCTTTAGTCGGAAATCTCCCTGTATATATATTCCCGATGTTTGTAACATTAAACGAAGACGGTTCTTATACATACGAGATAGATTTAGAAGAAGGCGATGAGATAAGCATGTATCTTTACAGCATAACTCCTGAATTCGCTAAATATATTTCCGACATAAACAGCAATTTCGGAAGCAATCCCATGATGGGAATGCCATATAATGTGAGTACAAATATATATCCCGAAGGCAAGGCAGTAGGCTTCTTTGAAGCATATTCCTGCGTAAAAGCATCTATTATCTATTGATTATCAAGAAGTAAACTTATTTAAAAAAAAATTCACTTTTATGTTGTATAAATCTAAATAATTTGTATCTTTGCAGCGTCTTTTTAAGGCAGAGTTCTTATACTTAGGGGGAGTCGCATAGTGGCAATTGCAACAGACTGTAAATCTGTCCTCGAATGAGTTCGGTGGTTCGAGTCCACCCTCCCCCACGAAAAAAGCACTTCAATGATGAGGTGCTTTTTTTGTTTTTATGTCAATTCTATGTCTTATCACAAAAACAATAAAAAAGGGGCGCACTTGATTGAAGTGAACCCCTAAATTATTTCACACAACTGTTAATTACACATTGTCAATTGAATCAAATCCATTTTACCAAAGCGAAATCTTGTCTGTGTGGCAACAGATCGTTGTTTGGATAGATTCTGAATGTGTAGTCGAAGATACCGGCTTTGTTCAACGGAAGATTGATGTAATATCTTGCCCAACCTTCACCAGCTTCAACGAGTTGTAATTGCTCAACTAGCATTACCTTGTCGTTGCCGTTCTTGTCTTTACCGCCGAAAACTATCTCAACGCCTACGTCTCCCCTATTCAAACCAGGTGTCTTCAAAGTAATCTCAGCGATGATGACATCACCGAATGTCAATGAACGGACACTTGAATCAGGAATCTTAATCGACTCGACTTCAATCTTATCCCAGTTAGCCAAGACGTTCTTCTTCCATGCTGCAATCTCGAATGCTTTCTCATAACGGTTCTCTCGCATGAAGTCGGTTCTCTCGATCAACTTGTTATAATATTGGTTGTAATAATCGTCGAGCATACGTTTCATAGTATAATTAGGTGCGATTTGCATCAAGTCGTTCTTGACATATTGTACCCAACGTGTAGGAACGCCTTTTTCATTTCTGTCGAAATACAATGAAACGATTTCGTTTTCAATGAGGTTGTATATTGTCTCAGCGTCTAATTCGTCTTGATAACGTTGGTCGCTGTATGTTCTTTCTTCTTGAAGTGCCCAGCCGGCTTCTTTGCGATAGCCTTCTGCCCACCATCCGTCGAGAACTGAAAGGTTGAGTGTTCCGTTCATGACGGCTTTCTCACCACTTGTACCGGAAGCTTCCAAAGGACGTGTAGGAGTATTCATCCAAATATCGACGCTACTTGTCAAGATCTTACCGAGTTCCATATCGTAATTGTTGAGGAACATGACCTTACCGGCAAATTCTTTTCTTCTCGATGTCTCGATAATCATCTTAATCAAATCCTGACCTGCCTTGTCATTTGGGTGAGCCTTACCTGCGAACAAGAATACTACAGGTTTTTCAGGATTGTTAAGCAATTCTGCCAAACGATCTATATTGTTGAACAAAAGATGAGCACGTTTGTATGTAGCGAAACGACGAGCGAAACCGATGATGAGAGCGTTTTCGTTGAAGTTTTCTATTGTATTAATAATCAAAGAAGGACTTTCTTGACGACGTTGCATGTCTTCAACGACTTTCACCTTAAGATATTCAGTGAGCTTATGTTTCAATTCCTTCTTGATATTCCAGATTGTATCATCAGATACATTATTAATCTTAGCCCATACTTCTGGATCTGATTGTACGTCAACGTAGTCTTTACCAAGGACTTCTCTGTAAAGTCTTTGCCATGAAGAGTCAGCCCATGTCGGGAGGTGAACGCCATTTGTCACATAACCGATATGATTTTCTTCTGCGAAATAACCCGGCCACATTTGTTGGAACATCTCTCTTGAGACGCGACCATGAATCTTACTTACGCCGTTGACTTCCTGGCTGAGGTTTGTTGCCAAGACGCTCATCGAGAATTTCTCGTATGGGTCGTTGTGACGGATCTTACCGAGGTTCATGAAGTCGTCCCAGCTGATATTCATACGACCTGGATAATAAGAGAGATAAGTTCTCATAAGGTGTTCTTCGAATACGTCGTGACCTGCAGGAACAGGAGTATGTGTTGTGAACAATGTTGATGTTCTCACCAATTCCTTAGCGACGTCGAAGTCTAAGTTATGACGTGTGATATAAACGCTTAGTCTTTCCAAACCGCAGAATGCAGCGTGACCTTCGTTGCAGTGATAGATAGTAGGTTTGATATTGATTCTATCCATCAATCTGATACCGCCGATACCGAGGAACATCTCTTGTTTGATACGCATCTCGCTGTCGCCGCCGTAAAGTTTACCGGTGATGCCTCTGTCTTCTGCCGAGTTCTGATCGATATCTGTGTCAAGGAGATACAAGCTGATACGACCTACAGGGACTCTCCAAGCCTTAGCATATACCGAACGACCAGGGAACGCGATGCTGATGATGACTTCCTCGCCTTTTTCATCGCGGACGACTTCCATAGGGAGATATGAGAAGTTCTGTGGGATATATTCTGAAAGCTGTTCGCCCCATACTGAAAGATCTTGTGCGAAGTAACCGAAGCGATATAAGAGACCGATGGCGCAAAGATTTGAGTTAGAGTCGGAAGCCTGTTTGAGGTAGTCGCCGGCGAGGATACCGAGACCGCCTGAATAAATTTTAAGGCTCTTTGTCAAACCATATTCCATGCTGAAATAAGCGATGGTATGATTGTCAGCAGGTTTCACTGACATATATTCTTTGAAGCGAGCGTAAGTAGAATTTAATTTCTCTACGAAAGCCTTGTCGTTTTCCAAAGCCTCGATCTGAGCTTTAGAAAGATTCTTCATCAAAGCTATCGGGTTATGCTCGACAGTCTTCCATGCCTGCGGGTCGATGGATGAGAACAATTCAGTAGCTTCCACATCCCAGCACCACCAGAGGTTCTGTGAGAGTTCTTGCAACTTCTGCATATTTTCAGAATATACAGGTTCCACAGTGATTCTCTTCCAGTTAGGAGTATCTTGTTTCTGATAGTTGAAGTTACGCAATATTTCGTTATATTTCTTGGCTTGTTTAAGATAATCGCGACCATGAACTTTGTCGAGAGCGATATCGTAAGCTTCCAAATAATTTTCTATCAATTTATTCCAATAAAATTCGTTTGTCAAAGCGAGAGCGTTCTCTCTTACTTTTTCCAATTCTTTTGCATCTTTAGAAATGAAGTTAAGGATAACTTTCACAATCTCATCTGTGACAATCATTCCGTTACCTTCTTCGCGATGAACGATGGAAACTGATTCGTTATTAAGATTTTCGTCTTTGATATAACGACCGAAGCCTGCGAGGTCTGTTGTTATTGTAGGAATTCCGTGAGCTATGCTTTCCATTGGAGTGTAACCCCATGGTTCATAATATGATGGGAACACCGACAAGTCGAATGCGTATAAGAAATCGTTGTAGTTGATATTGAATACGCCGTCGTTACCGTTGAGGTATGAAGGAACGAAGATGACTTTCACCTTGTCGCCCTCATTATTTTGCAAGCCATTTTCTCTTAATGAGTTAAGGACAGCATCATATTCATAGCCGAAGATATGGTGAGTGCATGGAAGATCTGTACGACCTTTTATTTCTCTCTTACCTTCGAGACGATATTCTAATTCTTTGTAAACACCCGATATGTTTGCAGGAACCGCGATGACAGCTACGACATCTTTCTTGAGGTTTCCTTCTCTGTTAAGTTTACCTAAAGCATTGATGAATAAGTCAATGCCCTTATTTTTGAATTCGTATCTGCCGCTATTGACAATCATGAAAGCATCGTCAGCGACTTTTGTTCCCGACAATGTTTCGAGTATGCTTAAAATCTTTGTTCTTGAAGCACTTCTCTTTTCAGCAGCAGTTTTCTCATCGAGGATATAGCTGTCGTTGATGCCGTTTATTGTAATGACATCAGCCTCACGGTGGAGGAATTGTTTACATTCTTCAGCTGTTACTTCACTTACTGTAGTGAACGCGTCTGCATTCTGGGCAGCGTTATATTCCATTGATTGTTGTGAAGTTATATTGAATCTTGCAGCCATTGTATTAGGCTCGAATGTTGTCAAGTCGTTATACAGTGCGAGGCCGTTACCGCTTATGGCGCGACCGAGGTATGTTGCGTGAGTTGTGAATGCCGTTGCTATCTGAGGGCAGTTTTCTTTGAGGTAAAGAACTCCTGAGCCTGTCATCCATTCATGGAAATGAGCGACGATATTCTCATCATTTTCCACGTTCCATTTGATGAAGCTCTCAATCACCTGACCGGCGGCATAACCGAAGAGAACAGGTTCGATGTAATCCCACTGACCGCGAATTGAGTCGAGGCGATATTGTTCCCAAAGATGTGACAAGATTTCATTTTTCTGAGGATACAAGGAAGTGTAATCCACTAATATTGCCAACGGCATACTGTTAAGTTTCCAGCGTCCTATTCTGACTTTAAGTCCTTGAGAAGCAACTTTTTCTCTCCATCCAGCAAACAATGTTTGATCTTCAACAAAATACAATGTCTCGTGTGCTTCTTTTACAATATCAGGACCTATTGTAATATAGTTATCACCAAGAATTTGTTTTAGTTCATCTGCCTTTGTCGATAACACTGTGTAGATTCCGCCTACCATGTTACAGACTTCCCAACTTGTTTCAAAAAGATAATTTGGTGTTTTCATTAAAATATTTTAATTATTTATTCAATTATTTTCAACTCACATAACAAAGAACATAACTTATAAACAAATTATAAGTCAATAAGTTATAAATATAATATAGAAAAATAAAGAATAGTTTCCTACTCTTTGCAAAAATAAGAAAAAAGTAGTTAGTGATGTTAAAAATAATCGTGAAAAAAGAAAGAAAATTTCGGATAATGACTAATGACTAATGACTAAAGACCAAAGGGAAATTGAAAATTTGGTTTAAGGTTTAATACTTAAGGTTCAAGGTCGGATTTCGATAAACTTTAAAACTTTTAACTATCAACTTTAAAACTACTATAAACTATAAACTATGAACTATGAACTAAAAATGTGAAAAAGGATGATGAGATTGTAGTTTTACAGAAGAGAATAGTTTATATATAAAAAAAGACGTCATTTCATATTCAATGACGTCTATAAATTCATACCATATTACCATTCTTCTTTTAGAAGGAAATCCGCTATATGGACTTTCTCTATCCCATCTGTATTACCAGCAATCATTTCATCCAAAGTAACAATATATTTATGATAATTATCATTGATTTTCAGCAGCGTATTCACTTCTCTTTCAAATGTCTTCTCCGTTTCAATCTTATATGTAACTTGAACGTATATCTTATTACCAGATTTCTCTGCAACAAAATCTATTTCGTTATCATCGTATTTTCCAATATATGGTGTATAACCTCTACGCAACATCTCCAAGAAAACAATATTTTCAAGTACACCTGATATCCATTGAGAATCGTATCCCATCAGAGAATATACCAGAGCATGATCTCCCAAGTAGAACTTCTCATTTGTCTTCAACACTTCTTTACCTTTCAGATTGTAGCGATTAACACGACGTATAATGTATGCACTTTCCAAATCAGAAAGATAATTATAGATAGTGTTGACATCAACTTTTCTTTTTTGAGAAATGAAATAGTCAGAAATACTTTTCGCTGAAAAAAGATTACCCATATTCGTAAGCACAAACCTCATTATACGATCTAACTGATCTACATTGCGAATATTATGACGTTGTATAGTATCTCTCAGAATTACAGACGAATAAATATCATTTATAATTTTATATGCAGAATCAACATCATAATTATGCGAATGAATGACAGGAAAACCTCCTAACTGAAGGTATTGTAAAAATTCTTTATGCACATCTTTTGAATCGCTATTCAAAAAAGAAAGGTATTCCTTAAAAGAAAGAGTCTCAATAACAAACTCAACATATCTTCCAGCCAATAAAGTCGAAAGCTCAGATGATAACAATTGCGAATTAGAACCTGTAATATAAATATCACAATCCAAATCAACCTGAAATGAATTTACAGCTCTCTCCCACTCTTTTACATTCTGAACCTCATCCAACAAAATGTAATACTTACCATTATCCGGCTTATGTTCAATAACATAGGAGTAAAGAAACTTTGCAGAATCAATATCAACATATTCCATACTCTCAAAATTAATGTAAAGAATATTCTTATCAGAAACTCCATTCCCCATCAAAAAATCTTTTAACAACATCAGCAAAGCTGACTTTCCACTTCTTCTAATACCAGTGATTACTTTGATGACAGGTTTATCGACAAAAGGTCTTATCTTAGATATGTATAAAGGACGTTCTTTCATTCTTATATTTTTAACGATTGCAAATATACACTTTTTAGGGTTATAACCATAAAAATATCAAGATTTTTTATAATTATTATGGTTATAAACAAAAAAAAGACATCTCCAAAAACTTTAGACTTTTGTCTTTAGACAATCCAAAATCAAAAACTTCCATAACGGGACGACACTAATTTTAAAGCCGCTTTCTTCCATTTCATACTCTTCGTCGTTAGTCACGATATATAATTTCTTACAAGGAAAAGCTTTAGCGAATTTTATCAAGTCACCGACTTCCCTATTGCGAGTTGAAATATCCGACATATTATAACAGGCTTGTATCGCTATCTGAGAATCATATAGATAAAAATCGACTTCTACGTCTTTTAAATAATAAAACAATTCATGAGCGTAATTATGTCGCAGATGTATTGCGAGCATGTTTTCAAACAAAGATGTATTGCCGTCTGTAAGGAAAAGATTTAAAATACCATTATCTATGAAGTAGTATTTTTTATTTGAAACCTTGTCATTCAACTTGGAAGAAATGTTTTCTATCGAGAAAATCAACCATGTCTCTTCTAAATATTTAAGATATTCTATTACAGTATCTGTCTTTATTTTCTGTCCAGTTGAAGAAACAACGTTAGCCATTCTGTTGAAAGAAGTCGGTTGCTTGACACTATCCGCTAATTTTCTCACCAACACCTTCAACGCCATGTCATTCCTGATACTGTATCTGCAACATTTTTTTGCAAATATAACAATTATCCTTTATAAAGGATAAAATTAAATAAAAATTATCCGTTAAATAGTGTATATGCAAAAAAGAGACGTCATTTCACATTCAATGACGTCTCTTTTTTGAACTATGGCTATAGCTATGAACTATGGCTATAGCTATGAACTATGACTATGACTATGGCTACAAAAGTTCTTTGTCATAGTTCATTGCCATAGTTTATTATCATTATTTATTCGAAACTCTTTCGTTGAAGTCTGTCAAAATATTCATATAGTTGATATAATAGTCGTATGGCGATACGTTACTATATTTCGTACAGAGACTATAGAAGTGATTTGCGTCTTGAAGTGCGTTCCAGTCGCGGATAACGTCTTCTTCCTTATTGCGTTTCACTTTGTTTGCGAAAGAATATAATGTCTCTAAAGCGTCATCTTGAAGCACATTACCCATCCATGCCGAAAGGTCGCGTTCCTCATCCATACATGACAATGGAATCGGAGCGTCAAACATACTCATGGTCTGCAACTTGTCAAGCATTTCTATTGGCTTGGCAAATTCAAAATCTGTGTTGTTGAAGATAGCTTCTGGCAAATATCTCATGAAATTCAAGATACCGGTCGAATCATCATATCTGTAACCGAAGTTGTCGTAATCGACGCATACGTTAACGACCTCGCCGTCTTTAATCTCGTTAAGTCTTTCAACATAATTATCTGTTGTGAGACAATCGCTTGCGAAGCGTAACGAGATGTCATCGCTGAGTCTGTAGTTACGTAACAGAAGTCTCAACTTAGGATTGATATTATTGGCGTACATATAGTTAGGCGACTTCCATCCGAGTACGTGTTTTGCGCCTTCTGTCACCATGAGGTTGAATCCCATTTCAGCCACATCAGCACCTATTTCATTTGAATAGAGCAACTCTGTATTGATGAACGTCTTTGGTGTCACGCCGAACACTTCTTTCATAAGCTTCTTATGTTCAGTGACTTGTTTCTTGAACACATCTTTATTGAACAAGGCCGCCAAAGAGTGAGCGTAAGTGCCAGCAAGAATCTCAACGTTACCGGTCTTTACAAGTTCTTGGAAGCTTTCGAGAGCGTCAGGCGCATATTGCTGCATCTGCTCTATCGCCTGTCCTGAGAAAGAGAATGCGTATTTCACCTTATCTCCATAACGTTTAATCTGATCCATAAGTATCTCGTTCATCGGGAGATAACATTGGTCAGCCTTACGGAGCATCTCTGTTCTGTTTCTATATTCGTCATTATAAAAATGTCTTTTTCCTACATCGAAGAAACGATAAGTACGCAAGTTATATGGTTGATGTACTTGGAAATAAAAACAAATCGACTTACTCATAATATATATTTTTTTAGTTTTTTTATCGTGTTATTTCAATTGCTTTTTCATATACGGCTTTGATTTTCTTGGAGGCAAATTCCCATTTGAGGTTATCTACTTCTTTCTTGCCTTCTTGCTTGAACAGTTCGCTCAACTTTGGATAATGGCAGAGACCGTAGATACAATCGGCGAGACCGTTGATATCCCAGAAATCTACTTTGAGAGCGTTTTGAACGACTTCCGAAACACCTGATTGTTTTGATATTACGCAAGGAACGTCGAGGCGCATCGCTTCAAGAGGAACGATACCGAAAGGCTCTGATATTGAAGGCATGACAAAGACATCCGACATAGCGAACATCTGATCGACGTCGTTGCCTTTAAGGAATCCTGTGAAATGGAAGTTCTTACCCATCTTGAGTTGAGCCACACGGCGAATCATCTTAGGGAGAAGGTCGCCGGTACCGGCCATGACGAAATGTATCGTCGGGTCGTATTGCAGAATCTTATGCGCTGCTTCCACAAAATATTCCGGTCCTTTTTGATAAGTGATACGTCCAAGGAAGGTGACGACTTTATTCTTTAAACCGCAGGTCTCATATTCAGAGCGTTTCTTGTCGTTTGGTTCCACAGCGTTATGCACTGTAATGACTTTATCAGGATTGATGCCGTATCTCTCAACTACGATTTTTCTTGTAAGGTCACTGACGGTTATGACTATATCGGCTGCTTCCATGCCGCGACGCTCGATAGAATAAACGAGAGAGTTGACATTCTCGCCTGAGCGGTCGAATTCTGTTGCGTGCATGTGGACTACGAGAGGTTTTCCTGTCGTCTCTTTCGCTGCGATACCGGCAGAATATGTGAGCCAGTCGTGAGCGTGGATGACATCGAATTCGTCTTTATGTTCGAGAGCGAGAGAAGAACCGATGAGAGCGTAACGAGCTACTTCTTCCATAAGGTTTGCGCCATATTTACCGGAGAACTCATATCTCGGCAAGAACACAGGACTCTGGAAATGATTCGTAGCACGTTGTTCTTCAACAATCTGCTCAAAACGTTCTGGACCTACGTAAGGAATGATATTGGAACCTATTTCCATATATTGGACTCTGTCCCAATACGATCTATCTTTTTCATTATCAATATTGACAGTCACATCGCTTGCGTTAAGCAGGCGGACGTTAGTCTCATCTTCATCGCCATGAGCTTTAGGAACCACGAAAAGAACATCGACGCCGTTTTTGGCGAGACCTTTTGTCATTCCGAAACAAGCTGTGCCGAGACCTCCGGTGATATGAGGAGGAAATTCCCAGCCAAACATCAACACTTTCATAATCCTTATTTTTTCAATCCGTCAATAACATATTTTAAATATAATACCGCTGCCACGCTTGTCGATTGTGAGATACAACCTCTAGATTCGTGAGGCGGATTACCGTCGTAAATCTCTGATATAGTACCGATTCCATTCTCAGCGATGACTTCTTCGAAGGCGTTATACAAATCCTCGAGATATGGCAATGATGTCTTTCCATAGAGACCTAAGGCAGCATCAACGTAAGGCATTATCAACCATGGAAATACAGTTCCGTTGTGATATGCAGTCTCTCTTTCTCTGTGATTACCGATCGTTACTTCTCTATAAGATTCAGAACGTGGCGACAACGAGCGTAATCCTCTGTTTGTCAACAACTCAGAACGAGTGATATCGAAGATTTTCTTCTTCAAGTCATCGTTCAAAGGACAATAAGGCAATGAAATAGCAATCAACATATTAGGACGCACTTCATCATTTCTCTCATTATCATTTATATAATCATAGAAAACGCCTTTTTGTTCATTGTAGAAACATCTTGTAAACGAATCTTGAATCTTATCGGCTACATCATTCCATTTCTGAAGGTCGGCGTTTTTCTTGTCAGCGTCTTTCAAGACCTCGACAGCATAGCGTAAGGCGTTATACCACAAAGCGTTTATCTCAATATCAAGACCTGTTCTTGGAGTGTAAGGTTTTCCGTCGCAGAATACGTTCATCCATGTGAGAGCAAGGTTTTCGTTGCCGGCGTAAAGAAGTCCGTTTTCCAAAGTCTTGACATTGAAGTCAGTTCCTTCGATAAAGGCGTTCAATATCTTCGACATCACTTCGCCATAATCTTTCCAGATGGATTTCTTGGTAGCGCCGAGCATAGATTCATATTTCTGAAGTATGAGGAAGAACCAAAGAGGAGAATCGACGGCAGTATAATATAATGATTTCTGGTAATATCTATTCGAGAAGAAAGGACCTTGCATTGTATCAATCAAATACTTAAGCAATTCCTTGAAAGTCTTTTTGTCGCCTGCTGTGAGTATCAATCCCGGTATTGAGAGAAGAGTGTCGCGACCGCAGCTGCCGAACCAAGGGAAGCCGGCGAACATACGTGTTCCTTTTTCTTCTCTGATGATGAACTGCTGAGCCGAGTTCTGCAGGCAATGTTCGAAGCTGTCGCGAGGAATCCTCGACTCTATCAACGACTCGAAGTTACGTTTGAAAGTAGTAGGATTCTTCTCTTCGAGACCGGCAGATACTATGAAAGTGTCGCCTTGTTTCAGATTAACTTCAAAGAAACCAGGAACGTACAAATCCTCCACAGCGTCGTAGCCACGTTCAAACTCCCTGATATAAAACACATTATAATACCAAAGAGGAGCGTGAGTATATTCAGCGTTTTTTGAAAACTGTAAGCACAAAGTATCGTAGTTTTCATACATACGCCAAGACGCGCCGTTTTTCAAAGGAACATATTTACGATTAGCGTCGTGGTTCTCGAATGTCAGGCTATGTACGTTACGGAACGCCAAGAAAGGCTGAATGCGCAATGTGAAAGGCTGAGCGGCTTCTACGACATTATACCTTATATAAATACGGTTTTCGTTCTCCGCGAAGATATACTCTTTTGTTATCTTCGTACCTCCTACCCTATACAACAAAGTCGGGATTGGTTCTGCAGAGAACTCGCGTAAGTACTTATGACCGGAAGGCATGATGGTGCCGTCCTTATATTGATGAACTCCGAAATGGAATTCTTCCTTGTTCACTATGACCGTCTCGTCGATGGACGAAAGCAGTACGTGATTATAATTATCAAGTTGTGGTTGCGGCACGACTAACAGTCCGTGATACTTTCTCGTGTTACAACCGATGATTGTTGTGTTGCAGAAGGCACCTGAACGATTAGAACGCAGAATTTCCTTGTTCATAGTAAATTCAAGGTTTACCAAATGCTGCTTATCAAAAGAAATATATGCCATTGTAAATAAGATTTCGTTAATTTCACAATGTGCAAAGTTATGATAATAATTGAAAAGAAACAAATTTTTAAAGGTTAATTTTTATTAAAATCTAAAAATCTGAAAATCAGAGAGTCGAAATCAAAAAAAAGATGAAATACATAATGTTTCAATATAGCATCAAGTTTAAATCTTTATAGCTCATAACACTTTGAGATTCAAATATATATTACATAATTTTAAAAAACGCTAAAAACAAACAGCACTTTTTATAAAATTGACACTAATTTTTAGCAATTTATTAATATTGCAACAAATGATTGAGACACAGATGAAAGCGTTAAAAGAACAATATCAGATGTTATTGGAAACGACATCTGGCTCGACAAGGCAAATCTGTTACAACAGACATCATTAAAATCAACTTGGAACGCTCGCTTTATACTGAGAATTAAATAGATTCAATTTTTCAAACTCTCAGATTCTATTTAACAACAATCTTTCTCACAACGACCTCTTCGTCTAAAATCATCCTGACGATATAAGTTCCTTTTTTGAATGTTGTCAAATCTATTGTCGTTTCATTTTGAGACACATTATCATAATATATCAATCTGCCGTCTATTGAGAAGATGTTAATTTCTCTTATTACATTATTGGAATTTATCTTCAGATAATCGTTGGCAGGATTAGGATATATTTCGATGTTCGTAGCAAAATAAGCATCGACAGATGTGTTTGACTTTATGTAAATATCCGTTCCATTATCTTCCGATGTCATGGGATAGTTTGTCGAGACTACTCTTATTCTATAACCGTCACCCGTTTCAATATAAGATGGAATCTTAGCTTGAATGATGCCGCTTTCATTTGTCGTGATGCGACCTAATTCTACCGGATTAGAGAAACTTCCGTATGCGTCAGAAAGCTGAGCGATGACTTTATTATCTTCTTTATTAAGGTTATAGACCGACATCGAACCTGTCAAGTTAAAAGGAATATCGATATTCAAGGAAGAGCCGTCCTGCGGAAGAATGAATTCTGTCTGAGCGAGATAATCCAAACTCAATTCAGGATTATATACAAGATATGCATCATCGACAAAAACCTCATCGCCTTTATCGCCACCTCCGGGAGTTTTATTGGTTGAGAAAGTAGCGAGTATATATCTAGGATTGGAATGAGATCCTGCAGTAAAAGGAATCGATAATCTTTTCCATACAAGAGAAGAACCGGAAGCACAAGTTCTCGCATACTCACGTTTTGCCGTCGCGCATACTTTATCAGAAGGATCGTAACCACCAGAACTTAATTGTTTCAAATCCACATCACCGTGAACAGCCGCCATCACACTCGCATACGAATCTGACGCTTCCGCTCTGAAAGCGACCCATACTGTAAGAGAATCTGGGATGACTGTCAACGGTGTACAATAATCCGAATTACGCTGAGTATAATTGTAATTGTTATCTCCGTCAGGACTCATGCTACCGGCGTTGATTCTTCCTGTCGTCATGTTTCCGTTAGCCACGATGCCAACTTTCTTTTTGGAAAAAATGCATGCGCTCCTATTACCTTTACTTCCAGGACGCTTAGCACTTGAGGGCTCTATCTGTTGAGACATCAGACTGTTAAAACTTCCAGATGCCGACATGAACGAATGCCAATGCGCAGGCTCCACATCTTTAGTACCCTCATTCACCCAGTTCTCAAAACCATAGTTATATAATTGCCGCTCATCATTTCTTTGAGCGTTAAGATTAAAACAAAATAATGTAGTTGTTAAAAAAATCGCGAGACGTAAAATGTCTTTCATAGATTAAAATTAAATTATTAAATATTTAAGAACATAATAATGCAAAGATAACAAAGACTTTTAAATTTATGAATATTGATGTCAAAAAAAAATTTTTATCTTCAGCCTTTTGTCTTTAGTCTTTAATTATCTTTGTAGAATGAAAAACGCAATTAACAAAACAAAAAAAATATTAGGAATATCGGCATTATTGCCTTTGATAACCGCCTGTAACGAAAAGGAAGAAAAGCCGATGAACATCCTTTTCATCATGTCGGACGACCATTCTTATCAGACGATAAGTGCATACGACACTTCTTTCATTCACACTCCGAACTTAGACAGAATTGCCAATGAAGGCGTTCGTTTCAACAACAGTTTTGTAGCAAACTCCATCAGTGCGCCATCACGAGCCTGCTTGTTAACCGGAAAACACAGCATGGCAAACGGATTCACCGACAACAGCTGCACCTTCGATGGAAGTCAGCAGACATTTCCTAAATTAATAAGAGATAAATACGAGACAGCAATCATCGGGAAATGGCATCTCAACTCCGAGCCTACAGGCTTCGATCATTGGGATATATTGATAGGTCAGGGCGATTATTACAATCCAACTTTCATCCGTAACGGCGAGAAGATACAACGTGAAGGTTACGCCACAAATGTCACTACAGACATAGCTCTGGAATGGTTGGAAAATGAACGTAATCAAGAGAAGCCATTCTGCCTTTTGTTACATCATAAAGCACCGCACAGAACTTGGATGCCTGACACCTGCGACCTCAAATTATTTAAAGACAGTAATTTCCCGTTACCCGAGACTTTCTACGACGATTATGAAGGACGTCTCGCCGCTAAGGAAAACAAGATGTCGATAAGCAAAGACATGGATTTGGTATATGATTTAAAACTTGCAGACAAAGACAGTCTCATACACGGAAATCCAAATCTGGAACACTGGGGTCGTATAATGTACAACAACATGAATCCTGAACAGAAGAAAGCCTGGGACGCACATTATGATGTGGTGATAGAAAAGTTTAAGGAGCTGAATCCTACAGGAGAAGAATTAGACAGATGGAAATATCAGCAGTATATGCGTGATTATCTCCGCGTGATAACTTCCATCGACCGTAATGTTGGTCGCGTCCTCGATTATCTTGAAGAAGAAGGACTTTTGGAAAACACATTAGTCATATACACCTCCGACCAAGGTTTTTACATGGGCGAACACGGCTGGTTCGACAAACGCTGGATGTATGAAGAATCGTTCAGGACACCTTTGTTAGCGAGGTTTCCAGGTGGCGTAAAAGGCGAGATCGACGAGATGGTGCAAAACATCGACTACGCCCCTACCTTCCTTGAGTTGGCTGGTGTTGAGATACCAGAAGACATCCACGGATGTTCTTTCTTACCTTTATTAAAAGGCGAAAAATACAAGCCGAACCGCGATGGAATATATTATCATTATTACGAATTCCCTGACGAACATCACGTAAAACCACATCTAGGAGTACGCACAGAAACACATAAACTCATTCATTTCTATGAAGATAACATATGGGAACTCTACGACATTCGATACGACAAGAATGAGATCAATAATATATATGGCAAAGAAGGAACAGAAGATATTACTGCTACATTAAAAGAGAAATTAAGTAAGCTCCAAGAACAATATGGTGAGACTTTTTAAGCTCCTAATAGTACCAAACGAGCTCCAATCAACAGAAATATTGTAGTAATCCAACGTAATCATTATTACATTTACCATTATTAATCAATATATTACAAAAGACATCGATCTTTTGCCAAGCATTTTTTTATATTTTTTCAAAAAAAATTTAAAAAAACTCTTGACATGTTAAAAATTATATCTATCTTTGCAGTGTATTAGTTAACTAATACAGCAGACTGGTAGAGTTTATAGTTCAGAGTTTATAGTTGATAGTAGTTATAAGTTGATAAGTTTTAAGTTTAAAAGTTTATCTGAAAAACGACTAAAGACTAAAGACAAAAGTTTGCAGGAATTCTTTCTTTGTTTAAGACGTACGTCCGTGCGTCTCTACGAGAGAGAAAACTACTGACAAAGTCTGTTGACCGTTGACCGTTGTCTGTTGACTAAAAAACGTTCTTTGACATATTGAACTGATAGAATTTTGAAAATGATAATAGCTGTCAGCGGTCAGTCATCAGCAATTTGCTGAAGGCTATGAGCTGATAGCTGAAAACTAAAAAAAGTGTTGCGGCAGCAAACGGTATATGGGCAAAAGAAACCGTCGACTGCATCACAACACTAAGCGAACAAAACCTACTTGAGACTTTGCTTTGCAAAGATACGAAAAGTAGGGACATGAGAAAGTTGAAAATTGAAAATTGAAAGTTGAAAATTAGGTTTTGAGCAACGAGCCATGAGCAACGAGCAAAGACTCACGGCTCTAAGCTCAAAGCAAAAAAATGGACAAAGTCTGTTGACTGTTGACTGTTGTCCGTTGACTTAAAAAAAGCATCGTCTCACCAACAAAGCGGATTAAGGAACCGCGAGACGAAAACTTAGAATATGAAATTATTTCTAAAATTAATATGCTTATTTTCATTCATATTAACATTTGTCGATTATAGCAATGCGCAGGAAACTGAAGATAAAATGAATCTCAAAGTTTCTAAACGATACAAGCAACAGGCTGCAGCTTTCGCAGATTCTCACGAATGGGTTTCGTTTAAATATAGGATAATGAATTATTACAATGATTCTCTCTATTGGGATATTGTAACGGATGTTATTATAAAATACGACGATGATAATTCGATGATTTTTTTGAATGACAACAATCTTGATTATATTTTGATAACGAACAATCATTATAAAAGAATAGATGTTGCCAAGAACAATCTGTACGATATAAGTAAAAACAGAAAAGATAAAAATAAGAAATATAAGGAATTAGCAATTTTCGGCAAGATTGCAAATTATTTCTGTGATCCGGCTTACTTTATGAAACCAATCGGTTTTGCAAATACATGGGCATTATTACACATATTTTATGATGTTGAAACCATAGACCTAAACGGAAGTACATACAACAAATACAGATCTAAACTCGCAGGTTATGGTGATATGGTTACATCTTTTGTGAATAATGAAACAAATTTTTTGGATAGTTTGTATATGGAACAAAACTTAGATGATGGATCTACAGTGCGCAGATACATGACTTTTTATGATGTGAGTTATGAAAATCGACAAGGCTATATCGACTCTATCTTTGATTTCAGTAATGTAGAATACACGTCTTATTCAAAATATGATGAGTTTACGATGCCGGTAAAGACACTGTCAAATCAGATGTCGCAAGGTTTGTTAGATTATCCTCTCGTAAATCTTGAAGGCGATACAACTTCCATCAGAGAACAAGACGGCTGGATATTGCTTAACTTCTGGACTACAAATTGCGGTCCGTGTCTGCAACATCTTAAGGAAT
>SUWT01000118.1 GCA_015061335.1 Lentimicrobiaceae bacterium
TATATCATTCCTCCGCCGAAAGAATGCTAATCTTACACGGGTAAGAATAGTATTCTTTCAGTGCTTTTATTGTTTCAACACTTCAACGCCATAGCCATCGCCAACAGCCATCGTAGCGAAGCCACCTCGTCTCACCGCATCAACGTATCAACGAATAAACGCCTCAACGTATAAACGTCGAACAAATATATTCTGCACTCTTCATTTTAATAGTAAATTATCCCTGAATTTATGTTCTTCAACATATATCCCATGCTTCAACCTATTTGCAAGGCTTGCAAAAGTAAATAATCTATATTTATCTTTGTTACTTAAAATACTTTATATAACTTTGTGGCATTGAAATAATTAAATCTACCATCATGTACAGACAATCAACAAATGGCTATATAGCCGATTTGATGAAAATTCTCATTTCGCAGAATGAAAGGGAACATCGCGCAAGTGATGCACTGTCCAAAGCACACACTTTATATACCGCTGGACAAATAATGGATCGTAGAGCAAGGCTTGCCAATCTAGCTTCTCTCGTTTCATGTGGAATGCTACCAACTTCTCCTGAAGAGAAACAGCAAATCATGGAAATTTGTCATCATCAAATATCTGAATGTGATAAGGTGCTGCAAAAAATGGAAGAGGGTGCAATAAAGGATGAAGTAAAATATAGTAACTAAATGGAAATAAGATACAAATAAAATGGATTTACAAATAAAAAGTCAAATCAAGAGTGTGTCGGATTTGGAATATAATAATCAGATGTTAGAGCAATTCCAAATGCATATAAACAATATGCAAGAATTAAAAGATAGTGTACAAATACAAATGGATACATTATCGTTAAGTCTTTTACGAAAATATATATTGGAATATCCGAAAGGACTTGAATTATTTAATAAATTGATTAAACTAAAAACGGATATTAATATCGAATATAACGATAAAACTGATTGGCTAAAAGATTCACGTCTAACTTATTCAACGAATGATGGAGCCATTTTTCGTAGTAAATTAAAGAAAGAGGTTTTCATTCATTGGACATGGGATTTAGTAAAACTTATACATAAGAACTCTAATTATAACAATAAATGTGAAACAAGATTACAAGTGATATTAGATAATAGAGGATTCGTAGCGCAGATGGGGATTGATAATATAGAAGACACTATATCAAAAGTAGAACAAATTTATGGAGAAGAACTAACCAAAGAGACAAAAGAATATTATAGAGAACTATACAGAGATAAAAACATCTTGTATTCATATCTGTCAATTCCTAAAGAATTCATCATTATGTATCAAGATGAACTAGATTGGAATATACTTCAACAAAGCCCGCAGATTCATTGGGACTTAGAGTTAATCCATTTGTTCCTTCACAAATGTGATAATTTTCAAATTACAGGTTCACTAACTATGTATAAAGCAATAAGTTCTCTAATTAATGAGAGAGTTGTAAGTGACATTAAAAAGCTATATACAAACTAGCCAATTTAATAAAAAATCAAATCATGAAGTTAACCAATTTATACGCAGTCGCTGTAACGCTTAATTACTCTCTCAGAGAAAAAGGATACTATTTTTCTGTAGAGATTAGTGAAAATTCATATGCTAAGAAAGGTATGAAAAGATATATTTATGAAGAGAATTGTTGGCAAACAGATAAAGTGAATCGACTATATAATGATATATATAATAAAGTAAAACATATTATTAAGCCTCCGTATGATTGTGGAAAAAGAGTGGGACTTAGTACTCCTATACCTTTAGGAAAAGGTTATATTGTACGAGATTACCCTGTCGAAATATTAATTTATAAAACACCTCAAAAAGAGGTTCCTGTTTCAACTTTTGATTGTGTTATTTTGGATGATTATGGAGAAGAAATGAGATTCCTGTTATATGATGAAATGGTACGAAGAATCATCATTGGTCGCAAATTAGGAATATATCATCCAATAAGATGCACATCTTATTCGAAATATATGCCTGGTGTATGGGATTATATAAATAAAGGTATTTGTCCTCCTATAAGAGGAAAAGTATTTAATATGTTTGAAACATTTCCATATATAAAAGAAACAATAGAATTTAAAGAGAATAATTAAGAAATTGAGGATTTATTTATAATCATCATAAAAAATAAAATGTATGAGTGAATCTATAAAGCTAAAACATTTATCTGATATTAGGAATGTGCAATGGTATTTTGAAAATGGAGGGAGAATAAAACGGAAAAACGGCACTTATAAAGCTATTGATTACTATCCCGAATATTATTATAATGCGAAAGAATATAATCCGGTGTCAATTAATAATAAACCGATTAAGTGGATAAACTTCAGAATGATTAGTCCACGCACAAAAACGTATTTTGATAAAATAGGACTAATAAAAGTAGTATATAAGTTTGAAACTTTTCAGAATAATATGGTTTTTACAGATTGGATTGATGAATGGAGTGTGAATGACTGGCTAAAACAAAATGTCACATCAGGTCTTAATATAGGCAACAGTTCAATAATAGAAGTACCTCAGCATAGACGAGCAATTCAGAAAGGAAATGAACAACAAGAAGAATATGATGATGATTACGATGATGACAATGATATATATCAAGATGAATATGATAATTTCTACAATTATAGAGATTATTCATACGAAGACATGATTCAAGATGCATTTGAAGGCGACGCAAGTCTTTTATGGAATATAGACTAGCATTTTTTTGAATTATAAAGATTTTCACTTATGGCAATATTTAAACCTTCATTAGAGCAAATAGCTAGATTTAAAGTCCCACCAACAGCTGGTGAAAAAGCTTTATTAGAATTTCTAAGTCGGGTATTAGATGATTCTTATGAAGTGTATTTCAATCCGTATTTAAATGGAGACCGTCCAGACATAATCATTATGCGTGAAGGGAATGGAGTCATGGTAATCGAAGTAAAGGATTGGAATCTTAAAAACTTTTCATTGAACGAAAAGAAAAAATGGATATATAAGCCCAATAATGCTGTAGTTAAATCTCCAATAAAGCAAGTAAAAAAATACAAACAGAATTTATTCGATCTACATGTTGACAAACTTTTAGAAAAACATATTAAAGATGTCAGGCATTTTGATATAGTTGCATGTGCAGTTTATTTTCACTGTGCGACTCAACTTGAAGTAGAAAATCTCCTTATTAATCCATATAGAGATAATAAAAAATATATAAAATCCATAAAAGAAATTGACTTGTTAGGCAATGATGTACTCGATGAGAGAGTATTTAATAAGATATTATACAAACGCTATTTAAGTAAAGAAAAGCATTCATTCCTATTCACGGACGACCTTTATGCCAATTTTAAACGACTTTTATCACCAGCAATCCATTTGAAATCACAAGGAGAACCTTTGAATTATTCAGAAAAGCAAAAAGAAATCATATATTCAAGAAAATTAGAACAAAGAATTAAAGGTGTTTTTGGATCTGGTAAAACTACAGTTTTAGCCGCTCGTGCTGTTCAAGCATATAAAAGAGCCTTGGAACGAACAGAATCTCCACGTATCTTAATTTTGACATTCAATCTTACATTAAAGAATTTTATTCATGATAAACTCATGAATGTCAATGAAGTGTTTCCTGTTGAAAGTTTCATCATCATAAATTATCATTCATTCATAAATGCAGAATTAAATAACATAAATATAGATTTTCATATTCCAGATGATTATCCAAAAGAAAAGATTGGAGAATATTTAGAAGAAAACTATTATGGGAATGTTAGATTATTTGAACAGTATAAAAATCGGATTACAAAATACGATGCAGTATTAATCGATGAAATACAAGATTATCATCGTTCATGGATGGAGATTATAAAGGGGTATTTTCGTGATCCACAAGGTGATTATGTATTATTTGGTGATGTTAAGCAAAACATATATGGAATACCTACATTAAAGAAAGATGTACATACAAATGTATTAGGTGTCAATGAATTGAAATATTGTTATCGCTCAGATTTTAAAATAACAGAGCTTGTACAATCTTTTCAACAAAATTTCTTTAAAAACAAATATGAGCTCGACGAATTAGTAAAAGAAAAAACAACAGGATTAGCTTCGTTAGGATTAACCGTAGAAAAAGAAGGATATATTAATTATATGTATTTATCCAATGTTGATTCCATTGTTGCATTATATAATATTATACGGGGAAATATTATCAATAAGTCGAATAATATAGCTCCCAATGATATTACTGTATTAGGGTATACAACAAGCCTACTTCGTCTATTTGATTGTTATTATCGTTATGCTTCTCGTGAACGTACAAATTCAATGTTTGAAACGATTGAAGCAATGTATATGACACATCTAAATTATTTAGAGAATAATAATGGAAATAGCTGTAGATGGTTTAAAAATATTTCTAACCAAATAGCAAAAAAAACATTTCCTACGAAAGAGTCTTTACAAAAATACGAAATCGTAAAAGTACGCCAACACATTGCAAAACTATTTACAATTTTTGATTTGTATAGTTTGTATTCAACATTCATAAGTAGATTGAAAGAAGAATGCGATGCGTCAGGCATCTCTATCGATGCCTTTTTAGCTTTTACAGAATTTTACAAAGAGGATTTACAAGAATTTAAAAAAGTGGTATATAACGGAGATTATAAATATATTAGAGATAATAAAAAGATTCATTTTTGGATGAATTCAGGAACTATAAAGATTTCAACAATAAATTCTTTTA
>SUWT01000034.1 GCA_015061335.1 Lentimicrobiaceae bacterium
TAGCGGCAAAGGCATGAATTTATTTGCAGAAGTACATCGCAAGATGACATATTCATGTCCTCAACTTGGAATTGAAGATGCGCCTGTCAGACAAGCGCTGTTACGCAATGGCGTTGAAGATATAGTCAGCAACGTAATTACCGGCAATGACTTTGCAGAGCGACTTGAATCAGCTGAAAGAAGCAAGAACCATAACGAAAGTGAATTAGAACAGCTGATGTCACGGGAAGGCAAACCTTTTGAATATGAAAAGGAACTGGAGCAAGCCAAGAAGCAATTTATCGAATACTCCGAACTTATGAAAAAGGAAATGGCGGAAAAAGAAGCCAAGTATGCAGAAATGGACGCCAGCGTTGAAAGCGCCACTGACATCAATAATACAGAGGAAGAAGACGATGTGTTATATAGAGAAGATGAATATAAGACCGAGAAAATTTTTGGCGGTATTTGGATTGAAGATAAACAAGAATTTGCTAAATTTGTATCGGCAGTAAATAACAATTACGTCTTTGAAGAGGGCAGCGAAGGTATTACATATACAGATAATCATTTCTATGCTTATTATTGGAATATCGACGGCGAACCTATACCATATATAGACGTTTATTTGAATGCCGAAGAAAGTCAAGATGTAGTAAATGAAGTAAGCAAAGAAATAAACCATGTCAGAAGAGGTAAAGGAATTAAGAAGTATATTGATAGGGCTATTACACGAGCTGGAAGTTCCAACGGTAAGAATAATGGCAACCATGGCAATAATAAGAGCATTCCACATAGAGCAGGAAATGATAAACTGGGTGGCAACATTCTCCGGAAAGGAAGATACTTTGACAATCCAAGCCTTTATGTCAAAACTCAAAGAACTGACAGATTCAGAATAAACAATAACACCTCCTCTCCTACCCGTGTCCAACGCAGACAGATGATTGAGCATGTCGAGAATCTCGCAAAGAAGCTGCACCTTGACAACATTGAAATCGTCAACAGCGTAAGCGGACTGGACGGAAAGAAGAAGTCCGCAAAAGGTTTCTACAATCCTAAGACAGGTAAAATTACCATCGTGACACCTAACAACACAAGCATTGCGGACATCGAGAAGACATTGCTTCACGAGGCTGTCGCTCACCATGGTTTGCGTGAATTGTTCGGAGAGCTTTTCGATACTTTCTTAGATAACGTTTACAATAACGTTGAGGAGAGCATTCGCAAGCGTATCGCCGAACTCGCCATAAGAAAATACAACTATGATTTCCATAAGGCGACAGAAGAATATCTCGCCTCTCTTGCTGAAAGCATCAACTTCGAGAACGCTCGGAAATCAAGCTGGTGGCAGAAGATTAAAGACTTCTTCGCCGATATGCTCAGCAAGTTGGGATTTAAGGATTTTAGAGGAATCACTCTTACCGACAACGAACTTCGCTACATCTTATGGAGAAGTTACGAAAACCTTTCATCAAACAGGCATAAAGACGTATTCGGAGAAGCCACCGACATCGCAAAGCAATATGAATTAGGTACGGGAGAGTTTGAGAATAATTCAGACGTTATGTTCAGAGACGGAGATCCTGAGATTCATGAGAAGGAGTTGGTAAGAGACAAATACGACAGACGTATAAGAACAGGCTGGTATCAGTCAAAAGAAGCCATGCAGGATTCCATGCTTTCACTCAAAGAAGCGATGAAAGATATTGCAGGTATGGAAATTGAAGATATTGACGGTTTTGAAAATGCCTATCTCGGGGAAAACCGTCTGTCAAGCGTCAACAAAGCGGAAGCAGACGCTTTTGCCCGTGTATTATTCAAGCCAATGCTTGATGAAGTTGCAAAATTATCACCTACAGCAGCGGAAAGACAAGAACTTGTTGATTATATGATGGCAAAACATGGTCTTGAACGTAACGTCAAGATGGCTGAACGTGAATCTAAGGAAACTGGAAAGTCATTAGCAGAATGCCGTAAAAGAGACTATGCAGGTCTTACAGCGTTGACTGGATTCGATAATGCTCAAGATGCAGAAGCCGAAGCGAAAAGAATGGTCGATGAATACGAAAGCAACCATGATACCACCGATTTATGGAATAAGGTTAACGCCGTAAGCAAAGCTATTCTTTCCAAGTCATACGAATGCGGACTGATGGATAAGGACACATTTGATAACATTTCAGATATGTACGAATTCTATATTCCGTTAAGAGGTTTTGATGATAAGACAAGTGCCGACGCATACGCATATCTGTTACATAAACACAGTGCTTTCAATGCTCCTATCAAGAAAGCGGAAGGTCGTACATCAAAGGCTGACGACCCATTCGCTTATCTCCAGTCAATGGCAGAAAGTACCATAATGCAAGGTAATAGAAATAAACTAGTAAAACAACGCTTCCTTAACTTTGTGCTCAACCATCCGAGTGACCTTGTAAGTGTCAGTGATTTGTGGTTGGAATATGATAAAATCAATGATGAGTGGAAACCGGTATTTCCCGACAATATCAATACTGATGATTCGGGAGAAACAGTTGAGCAAAAGATAAAGGACTTTGAAGAAAAGATGGAGTTATTAGCACAAAACGAACCTGACAGATATAAGAAAGGTCGAGACGCTATAGGTATCCCTTACAGAGTCGTTGAAAACAGAGATTTACAACAACATCAAGTTATCGTCAAACGCAACGGCAGAGATGTCATACTGACCATAAATGGCAATCCTCGTCTGGCTCAGGCATTGAACGGACAGACTAATCCTGATAACGACATGTCGGGTGCTATCGGTGCTATACTTCGTAGCGGAGAGTGGGTGAATCGTCAGTTGAGCGCATTCTACACTACTCGTAATCCTGACTTTGTTGTCTCCAACTTTTTGAGAGACATGCTGTACTCAAATTCAATGGCTTGGATCAAGGAATCGCCAAACTACGCATTGCGTTTCCACAGAAACTATATGATGGCGAATCCATTCAAAATGAAACGTCTTTTGTCAAAATATCGCAACGAGAATCTTGATATGAATGATAATGTTGAAAAAATGTTCTATCAGTTCATGATGAATGGCGGAGAGACAGGATATGTCAACATCAGAGATATCGAGCAACATAAGAACGATATACGCAAGGAATTAAGAAAATCTAATGGCAGGCTCAAAATCAGCCGTGCGTTAAGTCTGTTAGCGGAACGTTTCGATGAACTAAACAGAGCCATTGAAAACTGTGCTCGTTTTGCAGCATTTATGACTTCTAAGGAAATGGGTAGAACTACGGACAGGGCTATCTATGACGCAAAGGAAATAAGCGTCAACTTCAACAAGAAAGGCAGTGGTTCAAAATTCTACGGAGAAGTAGGACAGACTATTGCCGGCAATGCAGGTTCTTTAATATCAGGATTGGGGCGTAGCGGATATGTATTCTGGAATGCGGCTATACAAGGTACGACTAATTTCGGCAAACAAGTCAAACGCCATCCGGTAAAGGCGTTTACAGGAATAGCATCTATATTTATATTCGGTGCATTGATGGCTTATCTCGGAATGGACGACGATGAAGAAGACAATGAGAACTCATACTATAATCTTCCTGATTATGTAAGACGTAGCAATATTCTGTTTAGAGCTGGAGAGCATTGGATTTCAATACCATTACCGGTTGAATACAGGGCTATATATGGGTTGGGAGAATTGATGATTTCGACATTCAGCGGCAAAGAACATCTTTCTGATCCAGAGTTGGCAGAAGCAATTATCGGACAGATGACACAAGTGTTGCCTTTGGACTTTATGGAAGGCGGAGGCGGTTTGAATGCCGTCGTTCCATCTGCTGTAAAACCATTATGGGAAGCACACGAAAACGTAAGTTGGACAGGACTTCCTATATACAATGATAATTCTTATAACAAGAATATGCCAGAATGGACAAAAGCATACAAGAGTGCAAATAAACATATAGTAGGTTTAGCAGAAGCATTAAACGAAGCTACAGGCGGTGACAGATACACAAAAGGGAACATCGACATCAATCCTGCCAAAATAGAATACGTGCTTAAAGGTTACTTCGGAGGTATCTATAATACAATAGACAAGATGTCTAAAATGGCAGAGACCGCTGTTGGAGAAAGAGAATATGACCCTCAAAACTTCTTATTGCTCAACAGAGTTGTCAAAGCCGGTGACGAACGCACAGAATATAGAGCTGTAAACAATGAATATTTCAGATTAAAAGAAGAACATGACAATCTTAGATCGCGTATTAAAAATTACGAAAAGGACACCTATAACGGAATATTCGATTACGCCGATAAAATAGATTTTCTCTACAATTCGCCAGAATATCTGAGATACGAAATCTTTGAACTGTATAGAAAAGACATCGAATCTTTGAATGAAATGTTGAAGAACACCTACGATAATGACGAGCGCAAAGAACTTGAATCGTATCTCAACGAAATCAAAAAAGAGATGATTGAAGAAATGAACAAGACACGCAAACGTGCGTAAAGAGTTAAACTTATGATGAGTGCTTGGGGTGTTACATTTGCACCTCGAGTACTCATTTATTTAAGTTAACAACAATGCCAACAGAAAATAAGAAATTACTATCCCTCAGCCGTGTCAGACCCAAACAAAGCGACGACACGGAAATGGACAGCGTTATATACGAACAGCAACACAATAAAAACAGAGCATTCCATATACTTACGGAAGCACAGCATTATTGGATGATGATGAGCGATTTCCGCAAGGAACGCCAACGCAACAAACGCTACACATACGGCAAACAATGGGATGATATCATCTGTGTTGACGGCACAGTCATGACCGAAGAGGAATATATCAAAAGTCAGGGTAACGTTCCTCTAAAAAACAACCTTATCAGAAGACTTGTCAGGAGTGTTCTGGGAGTGTACCGCTCCCAATCCAAAGAACCTACATGTTATGCACGTGACGGAGACGAACAGAAATTGGGAGAAACGATGTCAACCGTACTGCAATGTAACATGCAACTTAACAGGATGGACGAGGTTCACGCTCGCAATATGGAAGAGTTTCTTATAAGCGGATTTGTGGTAAACCGCAAATCTTTCGGATGGCGTGACGGAAAGATGGATTGCTGGACGGATTACATACAGCCGGACAACTTCTTTATCGATAATAAGATGAGAGACCTAAGAGGTTGGGACGTGAGCTGTTTGGGGGAAATCCACGACATACCTTTCGGACAACTCGTACAGCAGTTCGCGAAATCCCCCGAAGAATACAACCGACTCAAAACGATATATGATTACGCCAACAACAGAAGTTACTTATTATCATACGCTGAGAAATTCGGTTATAAAACCGACAATTACGATTTCTTCCTTACGAGCAATCCAGGACAATGTCGGGTAATAGAGGTATGGCGCAAGGAACAGAAAGCACGCTATAGATGTCACGACTACCAGAACGGAGACATTTACAAGATAAATGAAGAAGATCTGCAGAAAGAGGTCGTCAACATCAATGCGGAGCGACTGAGGATGGCGGCAGAGACGGGAATACCTGCAGACGATGTACCCCTAATTGAAACCACATGGTTTATCGACGACTATTGGTATTTCTACTACCTGTCCCCTTTCGGAGATATTCTTGCGGAAGGAGAAACACCATACGAACACGGTTCGCATCCATACGTATTTAAGGCATATCCTTTCATTGACGGAGAGATTCACTCGTTTGTTGCGGATTTCATCGACCAACAACGTTATACAAACAGACTTGTAACACTATATGACTGGATCATGAAAGCGAGCGCAAAAGGCGTGCTTATGATGCCGGAAGATTCGCTTCCTGACAGCATGTCGATGGAACAGATATCTGATGAATGGGCTCGTTTCAACGGTATCATTCTTTACAAACCGAGCAAATACGGTAAAGTTCCTGAACAGGTTCATGCCAACTCAACCAATATCGGCATCAGTGAATTGCTGAACCTGCAACTTAAATTCTTCGAGGATATTTCGGGTGTCAACGGAGCTTTGCAAGGCAAACCAGGATTCTCCGGTGAGAGTGCGGCTCACTTTAACCAACAGACACAGAACGCCACAATGTCGCTGCTTGATATTCTTGAAACTTTCGGCAACTTTGTCATTGACGGAGCATACAAGGATGTCAAGAACATGCAACAGTTCTATGACAGCAAACGGGTGTTCAACATTGCAGGTAAAAGCGGAGCGAATATCGTTTATGACCCTAAGAAGATTCGTGATGTCGAATTTGATTTGAATATCATTCCAAGCACCACCACACCTGCATACAGAATGATGGCAAACGACTTCCTGATGCAGTTGTTCCAATCACAGGCTATCAGCGTCGAGCAATTATTGGAATTCGGTTCATTCCCATTTGCCAAAGATCTGTTGCAAAGCATCAAGTCGCAGAAAGAACAGATGGAGCAAGGTCAGGTTCCAGACGGCATATCGCCACAGCTCATGCAACAGGCACAGCAGGGTGCGAATATGGATGCCGTAAACAGACTATACGGCGCGATGAAAGCTGCATAATATTAATACGTCCTAAATTAAAATTCCAGATGTCTCTGTAATAAAATGAAACATCTGGAATTTTAATTATTTACAAGCCTTATAGACAAGATATCCTACTCCTCCTATCAATGTAACACATGCAAAAAACGGATTAATGGCCAATCCAAGTTCAATACCAATTTTCATTACTCCTAATGATCCGAGTTTTGCGGCAATAAATTCTGTTATAGTAACAGTTGTTGAACCCAATAATGAGGCAGCACTACCAATTGCAAGACCAGCAGCAAATAGTTCGTCATTTTGACCTGTTAATTTATTCATAAAGGTAAAGATTTAAGGTTATACAATTTATTTATTTTATTAAAATACTTACACTTACAGGTGTGTATAGTTTTATTTCCACCTTATAATATACCTTCATTAGAATAATGGAAGATTTCTCTATCTAATTTTTACTGTAACACTTGATCCCAAGTAATTATATACTTGGTTTAATAAATTGTTTTTTATATCGTCGCTTCTGTAACAGGTCTTGCTCTTCTGATATTGGCATACTGGTTTTTCTTAACGAATTTCGGCAATTCCATTTCATTGAAACAGATGTGCATTCCTATAGCCCTTGTCATAAGCAAGTCGTCATGCTTGCCTGTTATCGCACCATACGAGCCATTCTGTCTTTTCTCATAACACATATACTCGAACAGACATCTTTCGTCACGCTCAACATACATCTTGTCTCTAATGACCTTTACAAGATTATGTATGATCATAGGCTTTGTCGCCGTGTTGGTATGGAATCCGTATTTGACTGGCACTTTCTCCCTGATATCCTCTTCGGATTGCTTCCTTGCATACAGTTCTCCTGGATAGACATCTGCGATGAGATTGAGTATATAATGCGACAGATCTCCATCAACATCCCTTTCCTTATCGTGGGTTTCCAATGTATTTGATTCGATTACCAATAAGGAGTTGTCATAATACGCCGCTATCTGCGCCGCTTTCCATGCAAGCAGGTCTATATCGGTATGTCCGTACCATTGGGCCACGACCACAGGCTTGTCCCCATCTATCATAAACAACCTGTCAAATACGACTATCGCCGAAAAGTCTGCCTTGTTGGAACGACCACCAACGTCAACAACGGTAAGATAACGGTTCTTGCATACCTCATCGTCATAAATCTCAGGCTCGGACCATATATATAAAGAACCTTGTCTGTCGTCTTTAAAACGGAGGTTCTGGAACGCTTTCTTTCCTTCATCGCCGTCAGCATACACCTCTCCTATACGTTTGGGATTCCTGCATGAGGGTTTGAATTCCTCAACCTTATATTTATCAAAGACACGTGCACCTGAGTGAACGAACGCTTCTACGTCATCAGACGGATATTCAGCCGCCATAAGACCGTGATCAGTGTATTTCCTGCGTTCGTGGATATACCAATTGATGGCTTCGAGTGTAGCACCTTTTTCCCACAGCCACCATAGATATTTACCTGACACTTCTCTTGTTGAAGGTTCGTGGGCATTATTCCTATTCTCATACAAGCTGCTTGCAAACGCCAGTCTTTCTTTTTCGTTCTCAAACGGCAGAGAATATATATCGATATCAAACCAGCTGATGAACAAGGCTTCAAATTGCGATTTGCCTTTCTTGGCATCGTCATATTCTATATGGAAGAAATTGCCTGCTCCGTTGGCTGTGCTTTCGTACACTATCATCGTATATGGTTTGTACAATATACCAGAAGTTGCAGAACGTACAATATCTTCAGGTTTCTTTTCTTCCGTCACCTTCCATATACCGACTTCAGACAAATGCACAAGGTTATAGTCACCACCACGACATGAATCAGGACGCTCGGCAGTACCTATCTTTATCTTACAGTTTCTTTGCGGTACTCTATGAATGTTACCGGAATGACCTACGGATTCAAGCTTCGATTCGTTATCATTATATGTCTCATTTATCCTATACAACATCTCGACAGGATATTGCTTTATCATTCTGTCGAACATGTCCTTAATCTCGTCCGAGCCTGTACCCTGATGAGCGATGATAAGGCTGTTGAGACCTTTACGGTGCATGAGCTGTAGCCATGCCATGTATATCTGCGATGTCGTAGAGCCGCCCCATTGACGTGCTTTAAGAAGTATCAGCCTGATTGGTTTCTTGGCTTTGCGTAACGCTTCAAGACGCTCAACAAATCTTCTTTGCGGACGTGTCAGACAAAAACGCACATCTTCTCCCCCGCCCTTATTTTTGATAAACACATAAAAGGCCGCCCAAAACGCAAAATCATATCTGCAACGCAGCTTGACGAATTGCCTGATGACTTTCTCTCGTTCCCTGTAATAATCATCAAAAGCGAAATTCTCATCAACGGATTGTTTCTTACGTTCCAGTTCGTCAAGCAGTCCTTCAACAGAACCGTGCTTGATTAGTTTCTTCACAAGCGGAATCTTAAGCATTTCAACAGGAAGATATTGCCTGCGAATCGGGAAGTCTTCAATAACGACCAGTTGTCTTTCACCAATGGAACTCCTACCTGTAATAGGACAGAAAGGAGCATTGATTAAGGCAAGACGTTTTTCATTTTCCCTTAATATGTCACTGGCATATGTAATCGTTTCCATGTCATTGGATTATATGATACGCAATCTTTTCATTTTCTCCATTCGCCACTTCTTCCTGTATTTCACTATCATCACTTTGGCTGTACCTGGTGACAGATAGAATTTAGGAGCTTCCTGATTTATCGCCATAGTACATAAATCAATCATAGTCCTGTCTGGATATGTTTGCTGTAAAATTTTCACACGATGGTATAATTCCAAGAACATCTCCTTTTTAGTCGGCCACATTGTGTCCAATACATTCTCCCCTCTCATTATGGCGGAAATCACCAAGGCACAACGCGTCTCGCTAACCCAAAATCTTTTGGAAGGTTTATTAACTATCGTCTTGTATAGCTCGGTCATACTGATATGTCTGCACGAAGCTATATACTCGTCATACGCTCTCATGAGATCTCTGATACGTTCCTCAGAGTACTCTATTTTAGTTCCCGGCTGCTTCATTATGGTTTGTTGTTTTTTTCAAAATTAAAGGTTTCATGTGGTAAAAGATAAACCTATGATTCACTTTACCATATCTAATTTTGCTTGAGTTTAATCAGTATAAATTAATTCATAAAGGTTATGTCTGAAAATAAGCAAGTTAAAACCAACCGTGATCGATATAACGAAAGACTGAAAGCAAAATATCCCGATAAGGAATTCGCCGACGACGAAGCTGTTTTCGGTCAAATCAACGAAGATTACGAACATTACGACCAAGAATTGGCAGGTTATCAGGAAAGGGAAAAATCACTATCAGACCTTTTTTCCTCCAATCCAAGAAGCGCAGCATTCCTGACAGACTGGCGTAAGGGAGAAGATCCAATCGTTGGCATGATAAGGAAATATGGCGATGATTTCAAGGCTGCTCTTGAAGACCCAGAAAAACAAGAAGCACTCGCCGCCGCAAGCAAAGAATACGCAGAACGTGTCGCCCAAGAAAAAGACTTTGAGGAACAATACCAGAAAAACATTTCCGAGAGTCTCACAACAATTGAAGAGATACAGAAAGAAGAAGGTATTGATGACACCGAAATCGATAATATCATGGAATTCCTTATAGGCATCATGAAAGACGCCATCCTTGGCAAATTCTCAAAAGAAAGCATCCTTATGGCACGCAAGGCACTCAACCACGACGCAGATGTCGCAATAGCGGACCATGAAGGCGAAGTAAGAGGAAAGAATACCAAGATAAAAGAAAGCCTCCGTAAGAGCAAACAAGGCGATGGAATGCCTATGCTCAACGGACAGAACGGTAGTGTCAGCGAAAAACGCAAACCTAAGACCATGTTTGATTTGGCAAACGAAGCGATGTAATCATGGAAGGTATTGTCGTACAAGTGGTATCATCACAAAACAATCAGGAAACGACACATGGCAGTGCAGGATTAAAATGTCATGTTCCGGGTGGTATGGTTACCGTCAGTAATGTGGCGATGGCGACAGGCGGAATCAATTCAGGCAATCTCATAGAATCAGATACAAAATAACTTAAAAACAACTATTATGGCAGAAGACGTAGTAAAAGTAGGCGGTTCTCATGCCGCCCCAACACCTGGAAGCGCAGGTGTTCAAACCCAAGTACCAGGCGCGCCAACAACAGTAAGCGCAGTTGCAGGAGCAACAGGAGATATCGGCGCAGGCAATCTCGTTGAACGTGACATTGACCAAGATCTGTTTCAGTTCAAATCGGACGATACACCTCTCATGCAGTTAATGCTGAGAGCGAAGAAAATCAAAACCAATTCACCGGAAGTTGATCATTACATGATTGACGAACCACGTTCAAGCGTGACTACAACAAGCGCAGTGACAGAGAGTGCAAACCAACAGTTCGTGTTACCTTTGCAATCCAACGACGCAAGCATACCTCGTCCGTATGGTACATTGTTGGTCAAAGGTGTTGACGGTTATGCAGAAGACGGCGTAACAAAAACACCTGGCAAAGACCTTATGCTTTTCGTTGTCGGACACGACGTAACATCAGGTAATCCTATTGTGCGTGCAGTCAACGGTCCTAAATCCGACGCTTCTGATGAGTATTGCAAAACACCGGCAATTCCCGCAGGAACAACACTTATTATTCTCGCCAACGCTCTTTACGAAACACAAAAAGAGGTTGACCCTGATTTGATTGTTCCACAACCAACCACCGTATATCTCCAAAAGAGAGGTATGAATCAAATCGTATCAGACTACTACGAGGCACAAAAAAAACGTATTCCATTTGGCAAGGCGGTTATCGCAGAAGCTGCTATAACAAACTTCAAAGTCCGTGGCAACCGTACCTTGTATGCCGGACGTAAAGGTAAGATTAACGTTCAGACACCAAAGACTGGCGTACAGAGGATCTATTTCTCTGAAGGTGTCCGTTATCAAGTAAGAAAAGAACTTCAACACACTGGAAAGTGGACCATTGAAGAAATCATCGCACTCGCCAAGATGGTATTTACAGGTGAAGATGTTCCTAAGAGCGTCGCTTGTCTCGCCGGTAAGAACTTTTTGGAAAACATTCAATGCATTGACTATTCAAAGCATCCTGAGATTCAGATTACAACCAAGACAAATCCTGTAGGATGGACCGTTACAAACTTCCACACCGTATTCGGCGACTTCGAACTCAAACACGACCCTACACTTGACCGTTTGAAATGGAGCAATTCCGCATTCATCGTCGCATACGACAGACTTGTTCACTACCAATACTCGGCAGAACACAAATCAAGTGAAAGAATGGAAGGTGAAGAAGCGACACGAGAATCTATGTTGGTTTGGGACGCTCTCGCACTCAAAGGTTCATGCCATGTCTGGATCAACGGCGAAGGTACTACCGAACATACCGACGCAGTCCATATCCACATGTGGGATAGCGAAACAGCACCGGAAGAACCGGCAGAAGGTTGTGCATACTACCTCCTGAAAGATTGTCCGGGAATCAACGCTGACGCAGTGGCAGGACAGATTTGGCAATTCAAGAACAACACATGGAGCGAATATTCAGGTGATGTAATGGCAGCCTAAACTAATTTGTTAAACGAAGGCGGGTTGGTATAAAAATCCGCCTTTTTTCAAAATATCGTATCTATATGAAAAAGAAAAAAATTACTTACGGCATATACGGCATGATGGAATGCCAGGTAGTGGTCAAGATAGGCAATACGTCCAAGATGAAAGTTTTGTTCACCGACGGTTCAATGACCGCTTCGGGAGTAACTCCGGCAACTTTCACGACAGATAATCTGATGACACAACATGCCATAGAGAGAAGTCCTGACTTCAAGAACGGACGTATCAAGAAAGTTCGTTCAATAGAACTGAACGAAGAAGTGAAGATTGAAAGTAACAACACGACTTCTGCAAAAAAAGATTCGGAAATAAAACCATTGAATATTTCAGATACAGCCGTTACTGAAGAAGAATCATGCGGTTTAGAAAATGAACAGAATGAAGACGTTGAAGTTGACAGAACGGACAACCTGAAAGAAGAAGATGTTGAATTCGAAAGTAAAAACATTGAAGACACAACAGAAGACAACATCGTTTCCAATAACGAAGAAAAGAAGGTTGTCAACGTGACTGACCTTGAAACAGCTAAAGACTATTTATCCAATACTTTCGGAGTGGCTAAAAGTACATTCCGCTCAAAGAAAAGCGTATTGGAATTCGCAGAATCCAAAAATATTGAATTTGTAGGAATTTAAAGGAGTTTAGCTAATAAGCCGCTATGAAAGTATATTCGATAGAAGAGATCATAAGAGATGTAAGAATTGTACTTGATCTTGACAAGTCCAACAATTCACTTATATTGATTCATGATACAGACGCTCTGTCAATTAATGACATTATTACGTCTAAGATAACAGATGCAGTAAAGCGCATTCATATTACAGCTCCTGCATACTTACTTGATGGAGGTCATAATCTATCGAATTCCGTTCACTGGAAAGATGGCGTTGGTAGCGAATTACAATCATCGCCCGGTACGGGATGGATCCAGCTTCCAGAAGATTTCATGCGGCTTATCTGCTTCTCGATGAGCGACTGGAGCACTATTGTATATAATGCGATCAGCACCGATGATCCTTTGTATAAAAAACAAAGTTCCAGATTTAAAGGAATAAAAGGAAATCCTCAAAAACCAGTATGTATCATAGCAGTATATCCAACAGGCAGAGTGTTAGAGTTTTACTCTTGTAAAAATAACAACGCAACTGTAACTATGGGTGTTTACATGCCTTATCCCAAGATTGATATGTACGGTTCAATAGAAATATGTGAGAGATGCTATACGGCAGTTATTTATACCATTGCCATGCTTGTATCGATAACATTAGGTGAGAACGAAAAAGGTAATTATTTCAATGAATTGGCAAAATCATCATTAATATAATGGCTCTAAATAATCAAAATATTAACGGAGATCTAAGTGTACAAAAAGATCTTAATATCGGAGGGAGCACTACCCAACAAGGTGACGGACTCATCAAAGGCAACCTAGAAGTCAAAGGTTGGCTTATCGCAAACAAGGTTAGAGGTGATTTTGTAAACAAGGGTTTATTTCAATCAGAAGATGAATTAAAAGCAGCTTTACCCAATCCTTATAACGGATGGTGGGCTCTGGTATGTCATACGACCAATCAAAACCCGATGGTATATAATGCGTATTCCGGTCAATGGAAATGGACCGGACAATTTTTTACCGGTATTAATTTCGATTCCAATTATTATAATGAAAAAATAGCAGAAATCGAAGAAAATATTGATAAGATTGAAGATGACATCGAGAACATTCTTAACGACCTCCAATCTCCTGATGAAATAATAGGCTATACTTATTTAGGATTGGCAACGCCTGACATGATGCCGGAGACAGGTGTATTGGCACACAACGTATTTTACATAGCAATTGAAGATGGCGAATATCTTTATTTCGGCATTAAAGAACACATTACAGAAGTAAGTATCATATATGCTTATGCAGGAAGATGGAAAATAGCTGGTTTAGGTATTCCTTTCGGTATTAAAGAACACATGACAACAGTTAATTATAACATTGAGGAGCTTCAAAGAGAGGTCTTCAAAGTAACAGTAACATTAGATAGCAGTCAGAATACGGTAGTAGAATGGCTTGGTCATTCAATAACCAATACACTTACCTGGAGTGTTAAATATAAGGGTGAACCATTAATTCCTTCATCCGTATCACTAACCAAGCAAAAAGATGGAGGCAACGTAGAAACAATAGTTCCAGAATATACCCCTAACACATCCAGCGAGAGTATTAGCGCTCCAATAACAGACCTTGGAGTAACGTCATTTACTGTCAACATAACAGCCAATGGCATCAATCGTAAAGCACAAAAGGCGATAACAACCATTCTTCCTATATATATTGGATTCGGTAAACATATAGCTGACAATGGTTCAATCAACCCTGACGGAACGACACAACAAGGCGGCTTGAATCTAGAAGAACTTATTTTACAAGGACTTCTAGAACGCCATCTACGCACCAATCTTGATAATGTAAAAGAGTTAACCAATAATAACGATTCATATCGGTTGATTATAGCTCTTCCTGACGGCTTGACCCTTGTATCTATTAAATCTAATGGCTTTGACATAGATATGGCAGACAGCGTAAGCGATAAAAGAATTTTAAGCGGTAATGATTATTATTATTCTTTATACAGAAGTTCTGCTCCTATCATAGTTGGTACTATAGAAGAATTGGTTATTGCAATACGATAATTCCCCCTTATAAATAAAACAATTAAAACAAAACAATTATGGCAGTAAAAATTTATGGACAACTAGAATCTGGCATTGCTGGTGGTTATGTAACCGCTCTTGAACAGATTCTAGGACACAAAACAATTCCGCATTATGCGAGAATCAACACTAATACAAACAAAATTGAGTTTATCAATACAGAAGAGGATGAAGGAGCATTGTTTACAGTGGATATTTCCGCAATATCCAAAGATCGACATATTGCAAAAGTCGATGTAGAAAGTGGTTATATCGACTTCAGATTTAATGATGATGACCCTGAGATGCAGGCTCCTATCAGAGTACCTCTCGTCAAAATATTTGACGCAGCGTTGTATTACAGTAAAACTGAAATTGACGAACTTATCGGTGACATTATTATGCCGTTCAGCAGATTTGTCACAAGTGACGCAGGTATGAATATCAGCGACACCAATATAGATGCCGGCGATGCGGCCAATATTGTGTATGACACTTTCACTGAGAGATTCTACTACCTTAAAGACAAATCAACACTTTGTAAAAATTGGAGTACAACGAATAAATATATGGATGGCGATGCTCCTCTTCAAAGAATGTTGTTTTGGGCAAGCCAGTCAGGCGGTGTATATTTTTATGAAGGTGACGAGTTACGTCCTATCTGCGACCAGTCCCAAATCAACGCTGATTTAACAGATATTCGAGAAGATGTTGATGAACTCATGGATGCTGTATTTCCAGTCGGTGTCACCCTATCAGCTGACGGTCCTGCATTGGTTGAATATACTGGTGCAGAAAACGGATATACACTTACATGGAATGTTACACGCAAGGGTACTGGAATAACCCCGGACAATGTGGTAATAACCAAAAAAGAAGGTGGCGGATCCGAACAGAATATAAACAACATCAGTGATCCAACTAACAATACCGGAACCGAATCGGTTTCCGTCAACTATCTAGGCACTACCGAGTTTAGGGCTAAGGTTCAGGCTGAAGGACAAAGCAAAACAGCGACCTTCGCCGTTAAACAAGTATTACCGATGTTTGTCGGATATGCCGAGCACAATTCAGAGTTGGATGCTATTGCAGCGGATCTTGCGGCTAAACATTATAAAGGCGCGGTTAACTCTCTAAGCGGGGTTAATTTAACACCGAACAATATTGTTGAAGGACACCATTTTGTTATAGCTATCCCTAAAGGCAGAACACTTAATTGGGTTAAATCTGGTGGTTATATCGTCGAAATGAACTATACATCACCTAAAAACAGCAAACTTACAATCAGTGGAGAAGAATATGAATATGTAATGTATTATAGCCCTGGCGCTCATGAGGTCGGGCCAATGGGTACTCCTGTTGAAGTTAATATGAATTAATGTTTTAGAAACGCTCTGATATTCTAGTCAGAGCGTTTTATTGCTAATCAAACCTAATCAAATCAATCATGTCAAAAATATATTCAGAACTAGAATCCGGCGTTAAAGACGGCTTCGTCACGCATATAGACCAGGTGCGAGGAGCGGATATGCTCGGTCGGATGGTCAATATAAAGTATTCGGAATTATTGTCGTTACGTGATAACAACAATCTTATTCCAGGCAGCCAGTATCGCATCACCGATTTCGTCACCACATGCAATTCAGCAGGGTCTGTCAGCGGTGTCACCACAAGGTCGGCAGGACATGCTTTTGACATTGTAGTTATTGCCGACAGCACCAATACCCTCAACGAGAACGCACGTGCTGTAATACATGATGGTGACACTTATTTCGCTGGATCGAATTTAGCAGCCTGGCAATTAAAGTATTCTATTGACAACGATACCAGCCATTTCGCTTGGGCTATTCCTGAGAGTGAAGGCGGCAAAGGCGTGATTTACTACATGAAAGATGAGTTTAATAACGAATGCTTTTACGATTTTAAGAATATACAGTATCTGAGAGAAAATGTTTATTATTATACTTTTAGCATACCAATTATTAATATTTATACTTATATAACTGATAAAACTTTTGACGGGTCTATTACCTTAGAAGGTTCATCCAGACTAAAGTGTGTTAATAATACCATATCCTCATATAGGGAAACAGCCACTGATAAACTTATACTTAACAATATTATATTTTTCACAGATCCTATCTTCGAAGATATGCTAGCAGACGCATATTACCTTTGTTTTAATAACAATATAGAAGAAGATTGCAGATCTATGTATCTGCCACGTCCAACTAATACTCATATCGGTAAGAATTGTTATGGAATAGAAATATACCAATTTTTTCATAACAGCAATATAGGTTTTAATTGCTATAATATTAAGAATGTTTATTCTATAGAATATTCAACTATTGGCGATAACTGCCATGTGTTGTTTGAAAATTTCGGACGGTGTGAGTATATTACCGTAGGTAATGATTGTTCTGGAATTAAAACAATTGACAATTATTCCCCATCATTACAAAGATGTGTATTTGGAAAGAATTGTCGCAACTTAACACTCAGCGGGAATGATAGCAATAAATATTGGAATGATTACTTCTTTGAGGATAATACAGGTGTGAAAGCTGGTGAGACTTTAACAATTATTAATCCTGAAACCACTACAAGTCCTGGACAATATAAATTTTACAAAACCAAAATCGCTACCAACTCAGCAGGTGAGGTTAAGATATATTGTGAAGCGGACTTAATAGCATAATTAAAAATCATATATATGGAGACAAAAATAAACACAAATGCTATACCCGACGGTGGTATAGATATAGAAAAACTGAAAGCGGGAATAGTACCTGAGGTTTCACATCTTGAAACCAAAGAAGACGCTTCCGCCAAACTGCAGGAAGCCAAAGACTATACGGATACAAAGGTTGCGGACTTGGTTAATTCCGCTCCTGAAACATTAGACACTCTTAAAGAAGTCGCTGATGCGATACAGGAGAATGAGGCTGTAGTTGATGCTCTTAATAGCGCTATAGGTAATAAGGCTAATTCATCTGATGTCTATAACAAGCAAGAAGTTGATGGTAAGATTGATGCCGCAACCATTACTTTCCAATACGCCGCTAATGACTCCGAAGTACCTGCTGAAAGAGTGCCAGGCGTGGTATATCTCGTGGGAAATGAAAAAGTTATGATAACGTTTACAATAGTTGATGGTGCTACTTATAATACCTATCAAGCCGAAGAAGGCATGACGTGGAGAGAATTTTTAAATTCTAATTATGACCATCATGATATAACTATAGATTCTGAATTTGTAAAGTTTAAGAGTGAAAACATACATAACGGTTATATCAAGGTGCAAGCTGATGATATAATTATAAGTAATTTTCATCACTACAATACTAACAGTGCTGGCGGTGAAAACTAATACTTAATAACCATCAAACATTTTAAACTATGGAAAAAGATATATACAAAATAATAATAGATGAAGACACTTATAATTTCAGGGATAACTCCATACCTGCATGGGCAAAGGAACCCAACAAACCCTCTTATAGTGCTTCTGATGTAGGAGCATTGCCTGTTGGCACAAATATACCTATCATCCAATACATAGCCAATGAGTCATCAATGCCTGAAACTCCGACAGAAGGAATATTGTATCTTATTGGGGAAGAACCTTTAATATCATTCACTATTAATAATACTTCTTATCAAGCAGTTGAAGGTATGACTTGGGGTGAATGGGTTGAGAGCGAGTATAATACATCTGGTTTAAAAATTATAGATGATTATATATGGACAGAAAGTGGTAGCAATACTATTGTAAAGGATGAACATGATTCTTCCTCAAAGGTAACAGCTAACGAAATGATTGAAAGTAATTTTACATATTACCAATTCGCCAGTGGTGGTAGTAGTGATTAATCAAATCTAAATAACTATGCAATACGGAAATAAGAAAATAAAAGATGTACGCTTTGGTAGCAAGAATGTTGTCAAAGCGTTCTATGGGTCTAAGTTAGTCTGGGAGAAAGAGAAAGAGTCATTATGTGATAACTATCTTACTATTGAGGCTCTTGAAGATGGTTTGACGGTTAGTTTTTCAACCAATCCTCTCCTTTATTCTATAGATAATGGTAACACGTGGACAGAATTACCAGCTGATGTCATATCTCCTGTTATTAACACTGGACAAAAAATATGTTTTAAACAAGAAGAAGGTGTTCTTATTCCATCCACAAACTATATGGAAATAGGTACTTTCAGCATTTCTCACAGATGTAATTTATCAGGTAACTGCATGTCATTATATTTTGGAGATAACGCAAAAGGCAAAATAGATATGACGGGTATAAGTTTTTGCAATTTGTTTAAAGATTGTGACACTATAATTGAGGTATCTGATAATTTTTTACCAGCTACCATTGATGGTAATAAATGTTATAATTCAATATTTTCTGGTTGTGTTAATATGATAAAAGCTCCTGCTATACAATTACAAGCATTAAGTAACTGTTCTAAGGCGTTTGATAATTGTAAGTCTCTTACTTTTATTAAAATTACTAATGAAAATTTATCACCTTTTATACCACTAGGGACAAATGTGACAGGTTTAGGAACAGGTGTGATAGAAGAAGGTATTATATATGTTCATCCAAAAAATAATTGTCCTGCTTCCAATCGTTTATATGGAGATGATTTTATTTCATGGAAAATGAAAGATATTTACGAAATACCTAATTCAGAAATTCCAAAAATACAAATTGAAAATTATGATATAAATTCAGATGGTAATATACAAATTAATTATATAATTGATTCTGGGGGATCCTGTATCACGGATTTAAAAATATGTTACAATCATACAGGTAGCCCTAGTATTGAGGATATCACACAACTTATAAAAAGTCCTGTAGTATCAAAAATAACTAGAGATAGTTCTTTAGATTATTATATACGGGTTTACGCCGCTAATAAAAATGGATATTGTTATTCTGATGAAATAGTAGTTCCAAAAGATGAAGAGGTAATTATTCCAACTCCCGGAGGTGGAAGTAATGATTAAACTAAATTTAATATTTATGAATGATTTTAATGATTATATTAAAAAACGAATAAACGAAGGTTATCTTTGTAATATTTGTGCGGATATAGCTAATAACGCCAAATCTAAAAAAGAATTTATGGATATGGTACTTTGCTCAGGGGGTATCTCTTGGTTACAAGAAATGCAAATTAAAGATAGAGGACTTTCATATGACATAATGAGAAATCATTTTAAAGATTATATCAACGGAAAATATATTGCGTATTTTCCAAATTGTAACAATAGTAAGATATATACAGGGGCGTTGTATATGGATATTACCGACAAACTTGATATAACTACCAATTATGTTACATTATTTAATTGTCAATGTGAAATCAATATTCCTGAAAATATAATTGTAACAATGTGTATTGACAAAAATTGTGATGTAATGATTAATTGTCCTGAAAATTCAAGATGTAAAATCGAATGTTATGGAAACGCGATAAGCAGTTCAAATAATGTTAAAATAATATGGTATGGAGTAAAAGATAAGCGTATTAATAACAGTTTATAATGCAAATTTGCAATAAAAAGTACAAAAATGGAAGAAATAATAACGATGACTATAAGCGTGGTTATTGCTCTCGGCGGATTTGAGTTTATCAAATGGCTATTTAATAGGAAAAGCGATTCTCGAGTAGCTGAGGCTAACGCTGATAGTGTCGAGTTGAAGAATGACGTTGACGAATTTCACTTTCTCAAAGAGAGAATCGAGTTCAAGGATAAGCAGCTTATCGAAAAGGAGGAGCGATTCGCCAAGCAGAACGAGTATGCGATGGAACTCAACAGACAGCTCCTTGAGCAGACGATAGAAAACGGCAAGTTGAAGGCTGAAATCAGCGAGCTGAAAGCTGAAAGGAGCATGAAGCTGTGCCAGGTAAGGAATTGCACTAAAAGAGAACCTCAAAGCGGATATTAAATGAAAATACTAATTGACAACGGACACGGAAAGGAAACTCCGGGCAAACGCAGTCCTGACGGCAAGTTTCTTGAATACCGATACACACGTGAAATCGCTAAAGAAGTAGTTGAGATGTTATTGTCTGAAGGTTATAACGCTGAATTATTGACACCTGAAGAAAATGACGTTCCTCTTAAAGAACGTGTCAAAAGAGTTAATTATATATGTTCTGACATGGGGAAAGACAATGTAATACTAATATCAATTCATGTCAACGCTTTTAAGGATTCAGAAGAATGGCAGTCTCCAAGAGGATGGAGCTGTTATACCACACCGGGCAAGACGCTATCAGACGACTTGGCTGTAATACTGTATGAGGAAGCATTAATTAATTTCAAGGAACATTGTATCAGAATGGAAATGTCGGATGGAGATCCAGATATTGAAGAAAATTTCTACATCCTCAAGAAAACAAAATGCCCAGCCGTACTCACGGAAAACTTCTTCATGGACAACAAAGAAGATGTTGAATATCTTCTTTCTGGAAAAGGCAGATATACAATAACAAAAACCCATGTTGACGCTATTAAAAAATTTGTAAATAAGAGGAAATTGTTATGAAAGAATTTAGAGCAGCACTTTCGGCATTTATAGTAGGCATACTTATCGTATTATTAGGTGTAAGCGGACGTAATATGCTTGAACATAGTGAATACAACGGGCCCGTCAGAGACACGGTATATGACACTATAACATTTTATAAACCTGTGCCCAAAGACAGCACTGTCATAAAGTACGTAACAGTAAAACTACATGTCACGGATGATAAGGAAAACAACTTCCCTATCACAGACGATGCGATTCAGTCTGACAGTTCTGATGTAATTATACCTATAACGCAAAAAGTATATACCGACGACAGCACATATACAGCATACGTAAGCGGTTATCAACCCTCATTGGACAGTCTTTTATTTATGAGACGCACAGAAACGATAATTGAGACTATTCGCAGCCCTACTCGAGAATTTAAAAAAAGATGGTCTGTCGGTGTTCAAGTAGGATATGGCATCACTATCGATGAAACACCACAATTTATACCCTATATTGGATTAGGAGTAACATACAATTTGATAAATCTATGAACATAATATTATTAAAGGTTAACAAAAAGAGTGTATTCAACGAGATTGCCAAAACTACTTCATACGCTGGGGCTAAGATGGAAGACGATCAAGCCTATGATCGTATATTCACAACAGATGAAGATATCGAAATGCTTGAGCGGTTTTGGAACGAATCTAAAAATTCTATAATCAGTTCTCTTAAAAAACTGATTATAGATGAGAAAGAAGAAGAAGAAGAAGGAGTTTACATAATAACACTTGGATTATCAGGTTCTTTCGATAATAATCTAAGCGAAAGTATGAATAGTAGCATGTTTTCTTTTTTTGTTAATAATATTACATCCAAATGGTTTAATATATCATATAAGGGGGAAGCCATTGGATGTGCGGAAGAAGCCGCATTGCATTTAGAGGACATCAAAAGAAAGGCGTTATTCAAGAAAAAACCTCAACGTCCTATATATTAATATTAATCTAAAATTTTCACAACAATGGAATTAAAAGTAACGCAGCAGGTTAAGGAGTTAATATACGATATCCAGAATAAAGCATACTTAACAGGACAGGCCCGAGAAGCAGATGGAACATATAATTACGAAGCATCATCTAACATGCAGGTTAGCGATGATCTCGAGAATAGTTACCAGATAAGACGTTCTTTGGCAACGGCATTTTCATCCTTAAAAAGCCTTCTTGGAGAATATCTTCAAGAAAACACCACAACAACAGACAATCTCATCGACGAGGAAATCGACAACGATGGCGAATTGGTATTAACATTTGAGATGCCTTCTAATTACAATAGTTCATCTGCTGATGCTCTTGGTGCTGGCATTCATTCTTACCTGGTTGACATGTCATTGTCTGAATGGTTTGCAATCACCAACAAGGCTGATGCGTCAGTATATTTAGAACACTCAAAAGTGTCATTAGAATACGTTAGAAGAGCTCTATACAAACGCTCACGTCCACAAAGACCAAATTATTCGTAATCATGTCTTGTTCTAAAGGTGTCAAAAATGTAACTCTGACTTTTAAAATGTCAGAGTTATTATATGATGCAGCTAACTATTCTTATATAGAAGCTGACATCATGAAAGGCGATGACGAACACATCAGACATCAGGTCTTCGACATCGGTCAGAACGGCAATGTTGACAGGGTGACACGTGTGCTCAACCTCGCTCATGCCGAATGTATCGAGATGCTGTTTCCCTATACTAAGAGAGAGACGTTGGTGTCAGAACTAAACGATATTCTATCAGCACCGGAAGAATACCATATCGTGATGAGCGTACCATACAATTTCTCGGAAACTACCGTAGTACTGCTCAAAAACCTTATCCATGAATATCTTGTATGTAGAGTCTTGGAGGACTGGATGAGCATTACCAAGCCAGAAAGTCAATCCAATTGGAATAATAAGCTGGAATCTATCAGGAGGAAGATACAGATATCTCTAACATCAAGAGGAACAGTGCTAAGACGTAAACAAAGTCCTTTCTAAAAGCAATAAAGCCGAGCGCAAAAACTCGGCTTTATTGCTATCTTAACTTGTTTGTAAGACGATGTTCATATTGCACAGAAAATCCCCGCAGACTTTCTGATCTGTTCAAATTCCTGACAACGGCAATCATATAATATTTGTATGGTGTTCCTCTGAATCCGCTCATCTTGATATCGTTCGATGACCACACTACAGACCAGTTGCAGGTATCGTTAGAACCATAAAGTATCTGTGCGATATTTTTATTTTTTAGATCACCCCTCTGTATTATGGTAGATATCGTCTTATGAACATCAGGTTGCTCCATCTTGAACGGACGAGTGATAAGTAATACTGTATTAGAATACATTGACAAATCCACTACGCTGTCAGAAGCTCCTTTTGTTATAGGATCGTCAGGATTGGGATCTATAATTTCTGGTGGTGCAACCGCCGTTTGTTTATTTTGATAATCGGAAAAATCAACCAAGACATTATCAGCCATTGCCAAAGCTTCAGGATATGATAAGACATTATCAGTTACACGACTAATCATCACACCCCATTTCTGCGATTGAAAAGAATATACATATGCATAACTAATAGTTGGATTATACACTATAAGATGTTGGTGCGAATAATCATATATCATTCTGCATTCTTGTATAAATTCTTTGAATGACACATATCTTATATCCTCTTTATCAATAAGTTCATCATCACTCGTAATAGAGTTGTATATAGATATCAACTGATCAATTTTAGGAATATTATTGATATCGAATACATCTTCCGTATTAAGTCTGTCGCTAATACAGGTAACATCGGATCCGGAAAGCAGCATGATACCTCTTTGTGTAGCGAACAATACCGCACTGTCGAGTTGGGTTATGCTGTCTGGATTTATGACAACATCTCTTGATATAGGCTGACGTGCTGAATATGTACCTGTTGATGTAAGTTCTAAGGCCCAAATACCGTCTGATGTGAATGCGTATAACGGATACTGACCAAACTGACCTTGTGACAACGCTTTGGCAGCTGTTGACAATGCGTATATCTTTGACACGGGTAACGAAACCGTATATTCCTCCGAGAACCTGAACGGATTATTCACATCAGAAAGATATATAATGTTACCATATTCTATTATATTAGCAGTCGGAATCATAAAATCATCAGGACTAACCAATTCCTCTCTTTCATACTTTAAACAATCAAAATTATTAAAAGCAAACGATTGGTTTAGAAATTCATGTCTAGTAAGAGGAATAATACATTTGTAATATTTTGTATCTGTATTTATATCCTTCATATATTTAGTTGTAGTACAATAAACACAGAGGTTTCTGGCATTAATATCAGGGAATGAAAACATCAACAGATCTTTTAAGAAAAACATTTCCTGTTTTTCATCAACAGGAATTTCGACATATGCATATTGACCATTTTCATATATCTCAACATAAGCCTTGTTAACTTCAGTTTGGCTGACATTTAAACCTCCGTTAAAATCAATATCAAGAGCTGGTTTTCTTGCAGGATTCTGCTTTCTAAGTGATGTACAAGCATTCCTTATACGCTTCTCTCTCAAAATAATATTGACACGATTATTATACACGAATGTAAGATCTGATATTGGTTGATTATGATTTTGAGCGATATCTGACAATGTCTGATGAGTAGTTATATTAATCAATTCTCCTGTTTTAATAGGAATTTTACCACTAAACATATTGTTCTCAAAATCCGTAATCTTTAGTTCCGCCACCTTATAGAATGCTGTACAATTTTTTAATGTGTCTTCATAGCTTATGTTATCCGTTCTTATTAATTCAATGTAATGATGAGGTTTATCTATAATACCGGTACTGTGTTGAAGGACAAAGAAAAAACTAGTAGTTTCTTCAGTAAAAAATAATATTTTGGGTTGGCCTATATAATCACTCAAATTATACACATCATAATTACCACTTATGCCATAAGTAGCAAAGAAAGCTGACTTCTCAGCATCATTTAGCTCGACAAGAACATTTTGCTGCCCCAGTTCATTGCCAATATATATAGATTCCTGAGAGACATCCACAACCAAATATACAGATATTATATCTGCAGCAAAATTGATACCATATTTATGGTTTTGCGGTACGCTTATAGTTGGCCCTATGGTGTAATTCAAGAAGTCTTCCATGTCATCTATATCCTTCCACTTCAGTACACCCTCTTCCATGCACATTGATAATGGAGCCTGACCTGTTTTTAGCCATCCTGTGTCAGATTTAGTATAGAACGGTAATTTTTTAATTGATGATAATGTTTCCGGATCATCAGAATAACTCACAAGAGGTTCGCTGACAAAAACATCAATATCGGTTATCAGATCTTTCCACAATTCAATATTGTCAGGCAATGTAATATCAGCCATCAATTCTGACAATGACATTAACGGTTCTAAAGTTCCAGACGAATCTGTCACGCTGACTCTCCACAGCGTTCCACCCGCTGTTGTAGGAATTAATAGTACAGGTACTGTATGTCGTATATGAGTGCCATCAAACATTCTGTACGCGCAACGAACATAAAATGGCTCTATCAAGTATCCTTGTTCTCTGGCGGTATGTCTCCAGCTGTTTAACACGGCAAATAGCCTTTCATAAACTTTTAGCCTTGTTTCTCCGTATAAAGGAATACCTTCAATGCTATCACTATATAGTTGTCCGAATAATTCAGTATTTATACAATCCGCAAGACCCAAATTCAAATTTCTATCTATTTCATGCCTTAATTTCACAAAAAGTTTCGTTTGGTTACATATCTCTGTCTTAATATACGAAAAGACATTCAATTCAGGGATTTCATCTCCTAAAAATATATATCTGTCATCTTTCCATAAGAAATAAAACATTCCTTCCGAAGTAAGCACTATAAGCGTATTACCGACTGATATTACCTGATGTATTGTCTTCCCATAGAAATTACCTATCCACAGTCCTCCTTCTGAAGATATGGATCTATACGTCATTATATTTAGTTCATTAATAACAATATAATGTTTTATCACGGATGTCTCATGAACACATACAACTTTTTCTCCATCTTCAAGACACATAATGATCTTGGGAGACAGCAGAGGTTTGATCGATCCGTCTTCATTTATCGCATTAAGACTCATTGCCAAGTCGCCGTCAGCGCATTCGTAGTCCGAAGGACTGGCTGAATATCCGTTGTATTTGATTTCTTTGATCATTTTATAAAAGGTGTTTGGTTATTATTGGTAACATGTTTCCATACTTCTCATCGGTTATCTTCTCTCCTACCGAAAGTCTCACGATATCATTAGCGTTGCATTCTGCAAGAATGATTTTACATAATCTTACCGACCACGCCCTGAAATGACTTCCGTACATGCCGCTTTTATGTACCCTACCCTTGCATCTGCTAGCCATTGGCGCACGGTGCTTTACATAAAGGTAAAATTCCTCTCCATCAGTCATTATGTCAATCGTGTCTCCAGCAGATAACCGGAGACATGAAACGACACTCGAAGTGATATCAATCTTTCCTGAAGAGTGGAATGTGAGGTCAGGTTTTCTTGTATTTCCCAAAAGGCTTTTCATTTTCCAAAACTACGATTAAAACAAGTTGGCTTTGGTTTAACTTTTTACATTTCAATTATAGTAATGCCTTGCGGTGCTCGACGGTTGCCGCCGAAGTAAAGACCACAACCGAATGTAAATTTGCATTGCGTTTCAAATTCAATATAATCAAAGAATTCGTCATTAATATAAAACCATAGCTTGTTATCTTCTCTTTCAATTACAAGTTTTACTGGCTCGTTAATTTGCAGGGTAAATGGATTTTCAAATACCCTCTGACCATCGATGTAATAGTATGTCGTAATCTCTATTCTGTCAGTTCCTGGATTGTATCTCCATACAAATCTTGCTGAGTTCTTGTGTATGCCGTTCCATCCGAAACATATTCCAAACAGTTTGTTCCAATCATGCTGGTCGTTGCCAGTAAGATAATATCTGCACGAATCGGTAAATGTGATTGTCTTTGCAATGATTTGTTTTTTATAGCTTCTAATCCTGCTGATGTTGCGGAAACATGCAGGAATAAGGGTGAAAGGACGGTGAAAACCTTTTAATATAAGCTGTCTTTTCATATCTTATGCACTTTAAAATCTTTGATTATAAAAGGAAAACTGAAAGACTTGATGTCGCCTTTTCTTGACAGGTCGAACTTGTCGTTAGGCCAGATGTTGAAGATCACCCACATTCCTTTTGTTTCCATTTTGGAAAGGACCTTCTTATTGCGCACAGTTCTCACAAGATGATCATTGACAAAAAACTTGATGCT
>SUWT01000119.1 GCA_015061335.1 Lentimicrobiaceae bacterium
ACTCACTTTTATGTGAAATTTTCACAAATTTGGCGGTTAAGATTCGAAAATCAAGAATTTAACGGGGTTTTATGAAATGGACTGAGATGCAAATCGCCAATTGTAATTGGCGATTTGCGATGTATTTTAAAAGGTCAATACAAATTATGCTCCCAGAACATAATGTTCCGAGAGCATAATATCACACATTGAATTCATTCAATACGGCCATCAAAATTTCTTTGACGCCCATAATCAGCTAAACATCCTTAAATCCACACCATCAGATGTCACCCGTTACGGCACACACCCATAAAAGATTGAACATCTGCTATTTATCTTACGCTTCAACTTTGGATTTTGTCACAAAAACACATAGTTTTCGTGACAAAACAACTATATCCGTATTACATTATCTTCCCCAAACCATTCCTGAGCTTTACTAATAACATTAGCATTCGGCTGATAGTAAAATACCGCTAGCTCCTCCTTTGCCCTAGTGCAACAAACATAAAAGATTTTCTGACTCCGAGACTTTACGCTTTCACTTCTTGCGACACCAGTAAACACGCTTTCAAAATTATAGTTATTCCACCCCGCATTATCTAAAACGACTAAAACTCTATCGAACTCGGTTCCCTTTGTCTTATGCTGTGTAGAGAATGGAGTCCTACCTTCCAAATACTCATATAATTTCTGAAATTCTGAATATTTAACCGTTCGGACTCTGTCATAAACATATGTCTTATCGACCATAAAGCGCTCCAACTTTTCATCTATAAAACATATTCTCTTTTCATGTGCATCTCTTATAACTTCCTCAATAGTCTTATCCCCAACGTGTATAAGAGTTTCAATATTATCCCTTAATATTCGTTTATCTTCAACTGTTCTGATCTGAGGATAATCCGTCTTTCTCAAGAACTCATTATATTGCTTTGACTTATATAAGTCTATACTTGTTTGTATTTTAAACAAGTGTCGAATCAGGTCATCACGTTTTGAACCTTTTTTCTTCTCATCATCGTCACTCTGCTTTTTATCATCCAGTAACTGATCTTTATCCACATGCAACTTTGATAGTTTCCCATAATTATAATCTAAAGCATATGAATACAAGTCCGGGTGTGAATCTATAAATAATTGCATTGTTGGTGTTGGACTCACTTTCTTCAAATCATTACCGGATTTACCAGCTTGTAAGATTTCTAAGACTTCCCCAAAAGTATATTCGGAAAAATCTATAGTAACATCATTCGCCTTGATGTAATCTTTAATCCTTTTTTTGAATGCCAATATCTGATCTTTGTCATAGATCTGCATTAAAGACAGAAAACCTGCTTTTCCAGCAATAAGGTTATGAGTTAGATTCAACTCCTTTGTTTCATTAGCATTGTTAAAATCCCATGCATATGTATCCGCCAAAAATTGTTTTACTTGATCAATATCATTATTATCAGAATATATGAATAATACTCTGCCTTCCTTTACGTGGCCATCAACCATATTAGGAGCGAACTGATCTTCAGATGCCTCCTGAACTATTCCGTCAATTCTTAACCTATTCGCCAATGAGATTATTTTCTGAGGGTTCCTTCTATTCTGTACCTTTTTGACTTCTTTAACCTGCCCAGGCCCATCTCCCTTATAGCTGTCAATATTGCCTACACCATCATCGTAAATAGCCTGCATGGCATCCCCGAAAAATCCTATAATACATTTCTTGGGACTTCTCGGAAAATACTCAAGCATCACCTTAACGACATTCTCATTCGTATCCTGATACTCATCAATGAAAATATAATTATACTTATCTTTGACAATGTCACATAGCTTCTGATGTTTGCGGAACATATATTCAGCAACTATCAATAACTCATCATGAGAAATGATACCATCCTTCAGTTTCAGATATTCCTTATATTTGATTGACACCGGGTTTTCCCTATCGTCAAAATAGTTTGCCGGAACATTATCCACACCATCTATGCGAATTCTGGTTATACTCTCATCGTTAATCAATTCTACAAGTGCCTGTTTTAACTCTTTTTGGAAATGCTTAATATTATCCCACAAAAAATCATGAATAGTTGATACATTCAGATTCTTATGATTCACTCGTTCTTCAATTTCCTTAACAGCTGCATTAGTATAGGTCATACAAGCGACTCTTGAAGTTGGGTTATTTGTTATAACCTGCTTAATCACCTGTACTAGAGAATATGTCTTACCACTACCAGCACCACCACTCAACAAGAAATTCTCTCCCCTCTCAATAAGTTCCATTATTTGCTGAAACTCATCCTTTGTTTCAATTAGTCTTTCTTCAACCATAATAATCCTTCTTTTATATATGCTGGTATCTGCCAGTTACTAAAGTTTCTGTCCGTATGGAATATGATATCCATGGCAAAATATGTCTTCTTGAATATACATTCATCAGCTAAATCATATGCATCTTTATTTCCATCCTCAAATAAATGCTTCTTTTTTAGACCTCTGAATACATTTTTATTAGCATTAATAAAATCTATATTTAAGTTGATAAAAGCATCTTCAAAACTTCTAGCATTATATCCATTTTCAGTTGTCTGATAAACTACACATAACTTCCCATCCTGGCTAACAATCCAAGCACCACCATTCTTATTGAAAATCTTATCAGTCAAAGTATGCTGTTTTAATGCAGCTAATGTTGGAGCAGTAAAATAATGCGAAATTGCCGGATTTGAAAAATTCACGCCACAACTTACCTTACATTTTTCACCGTTAGCATCAACTGCATCTAAGTCTGTTATAATTAAGGTTTTAATACCTAAGAAATCAATAAACTTGTCAAATATATGTGAATAAGCGCCGACTTCAACTATAGATATATTCTGAGAAAGCAATGGTAAATATGGGTCAGTTGTACCATTGACCTTACATCTCTCAGCTTCGTCAAAATCGATCTTTCTCATCATAGTTGGAATCAGCATTCTCTCTGTATCCCCCTCTATGAGTATCGCCTTTTCTGCAAAAAAGATCTCGGCTCTACTGATTGTAAGGTATTGAGTTAAGAAATTGTATTCTTTGCTGTCATTTGCATATTCTTCTTTTAGATCTTTTAAGTTCCTGGCCTCAACACTGTTACCGGCAACCTTCTTCAGATACTTCACGTCATCAAAATCACTATCAGCTACAATATGAGAAGAGTGGGTTGTAATAATATATTGCAAAGAACGCTTCTCTCCATCCTCGCGCTGAATTCCATCTTTCAATAAGTTCTTAATATTCTTGATGAAGACATACTGCATTTGCGGATGAGTATGTGCCTCCGGCTCTTCTATAAAAAGAAGATTAATGTCAGCTGGTTTCTTTTCTTTCTCTCTCTTAAATTCCTGAATGAGAATTTCTATCTCGAATATCATACAGATTAGGTTCATATATCCTAATCCGTTATAATGTTCCGGAAGTTTATTGTCATCGCCATGTTTATATACGACTGTAGTATTGCCTTTGAGCAATTCCCTATGTTGTAAGTTTGATATTATCTCTATCTCTGATTCATTAGGTTTAATGCCGCCAAAGACACTGACCTTATCAATAATATCTTTAAATAATTGACTATATATATGACTCAGGTTATCATCTGTTGTACTTAACTGATCCTTAAATTGCTCTACTGCATCATTTTGTTCTTGCGAAATCTCGGCCCTTTCATAGATTTTAGAAGTCTGAGTTGATAAAGTCTTGTCCACATCTTTGTTTGCGACATCCCTACGTGCACTGATATATTTGAAATTAATTATATCCTTTGTACTAATTTGCTCTTTATCCAGGTCTATAAAATTCGACTCATTTACGATATTACCATCTTTAGAAATCTCTATTGACTTTCGACGCAATCTAAAATAATTAGCATGTTTATCAGACAGGAAATCGCTCAAACTCTTTTCTTTGTATTGTGCATTAGTTTCGCGTTTCTGAGCTTCATTCGCCTTGAACTGTCCCCAGTCACTCCTAAGTTCAGTATATTTTTCATATGGCAATACATATTCGAATCCAAGGACAATAAGGTTATTGTCCGGATCCAAATCCATCATTACTCTGCTTACATTTTCAAGATTACAAGCGGACGTATAACTGATGAATAGTTTTAATTTAATGCCTTTTTCAGAATAATTTTGGAGCTCAACTTCTGGCCCATTTATTATGCTATATAGTTCCTCTTTATAATCAATGTTAAAATCATCATAATAAAACTTATTCCTATCAGAATGATTAAGGAACTTATCAAGAACAGACAAGATTGATGTTTTACCTGTATTATTCTTACCGAGAACTAATGACAGTTCATCTTCCACATCGATTGAAAAAGTCTTTAACAATCGAAAGTTTTCTACTTGAATCTTGTATATTTTCATCGCGTTCTTTAATAAAGCATTATTCGTTTTTAGAATATTAATAGAAGAATATGACTGCGGGAGCATTGTCATAATTTGCCACAAGTATACACAAATAACAACTTATGGCAAATTATAGCAATGTTTTATACGAATAAATCTTCTAGGGTCAATGATTTCTGAACGATATCCGAATACTCATTTGTGGTTAATCCATAGGAGGTTATAAAGGTCAACAATATTGCCTTACGCGTTTTTGTTTCCTCTATGAATGTATCCAAACGATCTTCCAACT
>SUWT01000035.1:0-21637 GCA_015061335.1 Lentimicrobiaceae bacterium
TGGAATGCTCTGACAAAATCTCAGAACCCTCATGGAAAAATCTTCAAATATGTTAATAATCCAGAGTTTTGCTCATAAAAAAAGAAACTGCCTAACTTTTTGTTGTTAGACAGCCTCTATCTTTTTGTTCCTTAACGTAAATGTTAATGAAGGTAGGAGAGAATTGTTAGTTTCTGTTAAGCATAATTAATAATTTTTTCGATAAAATATGTTTTATCGGTAAGACTTTTATTATCTTTGTAATATTAAAGTTCAGCGTTTTCTATAAGTGCTTTCATACTTGGCTGATATTTATTAGAATATTATTATGAGCAAAAAGAAAAAGATAGTGGTGTTTACCGGTGCTGGTGTCAGTGCCGATAGTGGCATTGCGACATTCCGTGATGCTGACGGTCTTTGGGCTAACTACCGTATAGAGGAAGTGTGTACTCCTGAAGCATTGAGAAATGACAGGGCGAAAGTGATTGAATTTTATAATTTGCGTCGTAAGGAGTCTTTGACAAAGAAACCTAATGAAGGTCATATCGCCATAGCCGATATGGAGCAATGGGCTGATGTTTTTGTGATAACACAGAATGTCGATAATCTACACGAGCAGGCAGGCTCGACGCATGTAGTACATCTTCATGGCGAACTGATGAAGTTACGTTCTGAGAAAAATCCAGAACTTATATACGACATCAAAGGTTGGGAGCAGAGTCTCGATGAGCGTGGCGAAGATGGTGCGTTGTTACGACCTCATATAGTGTTCTTCGGAGAGGATGTGCCTATGTTCGAATTCGCAAGCAGTATTGTTGGACAGGCAGACATTTTGATAGTGGTGGGGACATCACTGGCTGTTTATCCTGCTGCGTCTCTGGTGTATTATGTGCGTGACAAGCAAGTGCCGATTTATTTGGTTGACCCAGGTATGCCAGATACATCAATGATTCAAAATCCTCTGACTCACATTAAAGAACGTGGCGCGGTGGGTGTTCCTTTCTTGGTGGAAAAACTGCACGAAGAGTTGACTCGCTGACTCCGTGTCATCAGAATAATAACGACGAATCAATTTATGACCCGTCGTTATTATTTTATGGACTCTATATGACTTTTATTTTTTCAGATTCAAATTTATGGACGTAATCCGGAACCGCCTTGCAATGTTATGGTCTCACCAGTGATGTAGGAAGCGTCGTCTGAAGCGAGGAAAACCGCCACTCTTCCGATGTCTTGCATAGGATCGGCGAAACGTCCTAACGGAATACCTTGTATTGTCTTTTGGAATAATTCTGGATAAGCTTCTTTCCATTCACTTAGACTTTCAGTCATTGCGAGCGGAGCAATCATATTGACTCTTACCCCGTCTGGTCCCCATTCCGTAGCAGCAACTCTCGAAAGCCCTCTGATGCCTTCCTTAGCTGCTCCGTATGAACTTTGCCCGGGTTTGCCATACATGCCGGCTCCCGAAGCAAAGTTAATGACAGAACCTTTTGTTGTTTTTAGATATGGATATGCTTCTCTCATATAGAAAAATGTGGCGTAAAGACCAGAATTTATAGCTAAATCAAAATCTTCTTTTGTATGTTCAATAAGCGATAATCCTGACTTTGATGCCTGAGCGTTGTTTATTAATGTGTTGATCTTGCCAAATGTTTCTATTGTCTTAGTTATGACTTCTTTTATCTTAGCTTCGTCAGCGCCGTCGGCGACTAAAGCTAATACCTTTACGCCGTATGTCTCTTCTAATTTCTTCTTGGCTTCTAACAATCTCGCTTCGTTTCTGCCTGTTATCACCAAATTGGAACCTTCTTTAGCAAAAGCAGATGCCATGCCGAAACCTATTCCCTTACCACCTCCTGTTATTATAGTTACGTTATCTTGTAGTCTTTTCATAAAAAAATAAAATTTCTTGTTTATTCATTAACTATGCAAAGATAATGAAGTTTTGTGACATTTGTCAAATTGATAATGTTGATATGGTTATTGAAAATATAAATAAAGTCCACGCTTCTTAGATAAAAAATGTTGGGTAAAGTCCGTAGTCCGAAGGCAGTTGTCTGTTGACCTTATAAAAAAGTCATTGTTATAGTCAAAAGTCATGGTAATTTTATTATCTTTGCAGGATATTGTAAACATATACGAAAATGTTGATCTCAAAAAAAGATAAATTTGCCATCACGTATAAAGATGTCAAATATACTTACGAGCAATTACTACGATACTCACAATGTTACGCTAACGTTTTTGCTTCAGAAAAATCTCCTGAGAAAGTATTGATATGTGCACAAAACTCACCTGAATGGTGTTTCGCTTTCTATGGTGCTATGCGCTGCAAGTCGATAGTCGTCCCTTTGGACGCACAATCAACCAAAAAAGAAATTGAATACGTCATCAACGATTGTCGCCCAGATATAGTGTTCGTTTCTGATGATAAGAAAGAAATGTTCTCAGACCTAGAACTTCAAGGCGCACGCCTTATGACAAAAGACGACGTCGTTATTTCTGATGATGAAAATATTCCTGCAACTGATATACCTTTACGCGGAAAAGATGATGTGATGCTTATCAATTACACATCTGGTACGACAGGAAATCCTAAAGGTGTCATGCTTACTTTCAACAACGTTATGTTTAATGTCGATTCTGTCAGTAAGCAAGTCCCTATTTTCCAACCTGATAGCAATGTGATGGTGTTACTTCCATTACATCATATTCTTCCTCTTCTTGGCAGTCTCGTCGCACCTTTGTATATGGGTGGAACTTTACATATCGCTGAAGCAATGAATGCTGAGTCGATCATCAAGACTCTCAATGCTGGAAAGGTATCAATTATAATAGGTGTGCCTCGTCTTTACGATATGCTCGTAAAAGGTATAATGAACAAAATCAACGCATCTTTCGTAACACGTCTTCTCTATAAGATAACGAAGTTTATCGGCAGTGATAAGGTCTCAAGAATAGTGTTCAGCAGTGTGCATAAGAAATTCGGCGGACATCTGAAATATCTCGTCTCAGGCGGTGCCGCTCTCTCTGTTGAGACTGCAACGATTTTGAAGACTTTAGGCTTGTATGTCCTTGAAGGTTATGGCATGACAGAGACAGCTCCTATGATTTCATTTACCCGCCCAGGAAGACGTAAGGTCGGTTATGCTGGCGAACTGCTTCCAAACATCGAAGTGAAAATCGCTGAAAACGGTGAGATCCTCGTCAAAGGAGACAACGTGATGAAAGGATATTACAACCGTCCGGAAGAGACTGCGCAAATCATTGAAAACGGCTGGCTTCACACAGGCGATATGGGTTTATTGGATAAATACGGATTGAAGATCACAGGTCGTATCAAAGAGATTATCGTCACTTCAAACGGTAAGAATATCAACCCTGAACTCCTTGAAAAAGAATTTCTGAACGAAAGTAAATACGTACAAGAAATCGGTATCTTCCTCAGTGGAGATATTTTACATGCCGCAGTACGTCCGGAGATGACAGCAGTCAGACAGAGTTCATTAGATGATATGGACGCATTAATTAAAAATGAAGTGGAGCGTTTCAATGCAGAACAGCCTCAATATAAACGTATCAAACAATATCATATCTTGTCGGAAGAACTTCCAAAGACACGTCTTGGTAAGGTACAGCGTTTCTTGCTTCCTCATCTTATCGATAAACCAAAGACGCATACAGAACAGGAATCTCTTGAAGGTAAGAGCGAAGTCTATAAGATGTTGAAGTCTTTTGTGGAAGATGAGACAAAGATGATCGCTAATGAAAACGACCATTTCGAGATAGATCTTTCTATGGATTCGTTAAGTAAGGTTTCGCTTCTCGCTTATATCGAAAATACATTCGGTATCAATATGAACGAGGAACAAATTGAAAACCTCAATACCTTGGCGAAGCTTACCGATTACATCGAAAATAACGAGCACACTTTCAATACTACGACTATCACATGGAAAGATATTCTTGCAACCAAAGTCGATGTTAAGTTGGAAAAACCAGGTTTTACACAATGGTGTACATATACTTTTACTAAGATATTATTCGGAATATGTTATCGTTTCAGATTTAAGGGAAGTAGAAAATTGCCTAATACACCTTGTATTATCGTTGCAAACCATCGCTGTGCAATAGACGGATTCTTAATCACTTATAATTTTTCACGTAAGATAAATAAAGAGACATTCTTCTTTGCTAAAGAGAAACACTGGAGAACTAAATTTGCTCAGTTCTTTGCAAGAAAGAATAACATTATCTTAATGGATATTAATAAAAACGTACGTCAGTCGATACAAGAGATGTGCGCCGTCTTGAAGAAAGGCAAGAATATCGTGATCTTCCCTGAAGGTACACGTTCTCGCGACAATAAGATGAAGAAGTTCAAAGAGACATTCGCCATATTGAGTAAGGAATTGAATGTACCAATCGTACCAGTCGCTATCGCAGGTTCTGAATCGGCATGTTATGGTGGCAGCATCATTCCTAAATTCTGGAAGAAAATAGATATTGAAGTGTTAGAACCTGTGATGCCATCAGCAGATCAAAGTGTTGAAAGCCTACGCGATAAGGTGGCGGCATTGATAGAAAAACACCTTTCTAAATAATTGACAATTAATAGTTAACAGTTAGCAATTAAGGGAATTTGGTTTAAGGTTTAATGCTTAAAGTTTAAGGTTAAAAATCATAATAAAAGAATATTTTCAGATTCTCAGTTTTTCAGATTTAAATTCCGTTGACTGTTGACATAAATAATAAACTAAAAAAACGTGGACAAAGTCTGTTGCCTGTTGACTGTTGTCTGTTGACATAAATAATAAACTATGATAAAAAATATAATTTTCGATTTTGGCGGCGTTCTCGTGGATTGGAATCCGCATTATCTTTTCGATTCATATTTCAATGATGAAGAGAAATGTAACTGGTTCATTGAAAACGTCTGCAATTCAGAATGGAACTCACAGATGGATAAAGGCAAGCCTTTTGAAGTCGCGGTGAAAGAACGTATAGCAGAGTTCCCGGAATTTGAAGATGCCATCAGACTTTATCATTCAGAGTGGATGAAGACGATGGGAGAGGAGATTCCAGGAATGTATGAGCTTATCTCAAATCTCAAAGAAAAATATCCTGTCATCTACGGCTTGACAAACTGGTCGAACGAGACATTTCCGATGGTGCAAAAGAAATATAAAATCTTCTCGCTTATAGACAATATCGTTTGTTCCGGCGACGAAAAACTTCTCAAACCGGATCCGAAGATTTACCAGACATTATTGGAGCGTTATAATCTTAAGGCAGAAGAATCGGTCTTTATTGATGATAATATCAATAATGTGAAAGGCGCGATAGATATGGGAATGAAATCTATCAGATTCGTCAATGCGGAACAATTGCAAAAAGATTTGAATGAATTATTAAATCAAAAATAAATATTATGAAAACTGTTGAAATTAAAAACTTTGAATTATACACTACCGGTGTTATCAGCATCGCTTGGACTGAAAAAGGTGAAGATATTTTTCTCAATGTCGATTTGGATTTGGCAGCATTATTAAAGATGTTGAAGATGGAAGGCATATCATACGAGAAGGTACAACAAGTGTCGGAAAGTCAGCAACCTTTGAAATTCAAGAAAGTGACATTGTTACTTTTCCAAGATGATGACAAACCGGGTCAATATTACACTACAGAATGTATGTTTGAAGATGACGAGATCGATATTTTCCATGCTGAAATAAAAGAATGAGATGTCGGAATCGTCTAACAATCAAATTATAATTCCCGATCTCCCTGACTTTGCCGCTATAGATTTCGAATCTGCCAATGGCGATATCAGAAGCGCATGCAGTGTCGGTATCGTCATAGTGAAAGACAGGGAGATTGTGGATTCATTTTATAGTCTCATAAAACCCGTTCCGAATTATTATTGCTACTGGAACACCAAAATTCATGGAATCAAAAAGGAAGATACGGAAGAAGCTCCTATCTTTCCTGAAGTCTGGCGTGAAGCATCTAAATATGTGAGAAATCTTCCGTTAGTGGCTCATAACAAAAGTTTCGATGAGCGATGTCTGAAAGCCTGTTTCGCACATTATAAAATGAGATATCCTAATTATCAGTTTTATTGTACATACAGGACTTCAGTAAAGGTATTTCCTGATTTAGAAAATCATCAGCTTCATACCGTCGCTGCTCATTGCGGCTTTGACCTGACAAATCATCATCACGCCCTCGCCGACGCTGAAGCCTGCGCCCATATAGCGATGGAGATATTTTAAAAATTAGGAATCGAAGCGAATTTAAAAGCAATGATAATGCTTTGAGCAGTGAGTAATGGGCAAAAGTTTATGGCTCAATACTCAGAACTTAAAAACCGCTTCGATAGTAATACATCGAGGCGGTTTTTGTTGTTTTGTTTTCCACTTATGAACAAGATTGATTTATCATTCTGAAATCACATTTCCATTGGCGTCAATCAATATCCAGTTGTCATTTTCTGAGTCTTGTATCTCAAACAGTTCTTTCGAGAGCATATTGATATCAGAATAAATAGCTGGTGTAATTACTTCTCCTGTAATACGATTCATTATGCCGTATTGATACATTATCTCATATTTGACATATTCAGACATTTCGTATTTGATATCACCGTTGTCATTATATCCAATTGGATAATAGAGATAATAAGAATTATTATACATGAATGGTTGAACTATATTTCCTTCAAAATCAACTTGCCATCTCTTACCATCTTTAGTCAGTATAAAACCATCTGATAATATGTAGATATATGTATATTCCACAGGATAAACCACATCGCATCTTGAATTAAGAACTCCATATTTACCATCATCTATTATAATTCTGTAACCGTTTTCATTAGGTGCCCATATTTCATCATATTTTGGTTCTATAACCCACTTGCCGGTGGTGTCAATCAAACCGAAATCTCCCTCTTTGTTTGTCATAATACAATAATTGTCATGGAAAAGGTAACCAAAACCCCATATACGGATTCTGTTAGAATAGTCATATTGGAATGGAATTACGACTTTATTATCTGAATCTATAAAACCAATTTTACCATCTTTTATGACTGCCGCAAGTCCTTCTGAGAATATCCATGCCTTATTGTAATCATTTGTCTTAGCATCGATTATTATTTCACCAGTATTGGCATTTATATATCCACGTTTGCCAGATGTAGCATATACCGTCAAGGAATCATTATAAGATGCTTCAGAAATCCAATCTACTTTAGGAGTGGTATATTTGTCTGCACAATGGTTATATACACGATATTTGTTATCCATAAAACCATGAATATCTACATTCTTTGAAAGATATCTGTCTTCCCAATAGCATCTGCCATATTCATCATGATAGTAAGCATAAGCCATTAGTGCAGCAAAACCCACAGGAATGAGAATTAAAATAGTGACAATTATGCGGCGAAAACACTTTGAACGTTTTTTCCACCAATTCCGAATAGTGCGCCATGCTAGGCGACCAGCGGCAACCAAAGTGAAGCATATCGATGCAACAATACCGAGCAATGCTTGAAAAAAATTAGTCATTCGTTTCATGATCTTGTACTTTTTCATATTATCCTTCAATTAATTTATATTCTACACCAAACCAATCATTAAGAATATTCTCAACTTTTACTTCAATTTCAGGTGTAATCTTATCTTTAATCTTTTTATACACAAATAATATTGCAACACCATCATCCATTATTCCTAAAAACTTATAGATAACTTTTGGCAATAAGTCCATTGGAAGAATTGTGTAAACTATAGCTCCATAAATAAGTAATCTATCAAGAATTGAAGTCTTCTCATCCGCCATTACATAATAAAATTGTAATAAAGGACGAGTTGTTACACGCCCCGCTTTCAAAGCCCAAGGACGTAATTTGTAAATCAACATGTTAATTTTGTTACGCCAATCAATTCTTTTTACTTTTTCAAGAAGTCCAGAAGTATCCTTGCCTAAGATTGTATAAGCAAGAATGAGAAGTGAAATTGTTATTAACATAATTTTAAAGTTTAATTTTTAATGATATGAAACTAATAATCTATTGTTTTTAGGGGATTTCAATAAATTGCTTTTCGAAAACTTTCGAAAAAGTTTATTTTGTTAATGACAAAAATTATTAAAATGTGGAATTTATAGAACTCCCCTTTTGTTAATTCTCTTCTGGAAATATGACCTCTACAATACTATTCATGCTATCTTCTATAGAAAGCAGGCCGTAGTGTTCGTCTTGCTGGAATATCCAGAGAGTGAAATTATAACCTTCATCAGAAGCTGATTTCGCATATCTTACAGCATCATATTTCATGGCGGTTACAAGACTGTCTGCTACATTGTCATAAACTCCGCATTTGCCCGATTTGTCATAGACAATATCATAGCGTTGCATTTCTGTTGTTTCAATTCTCACGAACCTTTTCTGTGCGCAAGACGTGATGCCGATAGTCATAAGTATCAGCACAATAATCGATAAGTGACGTTTCATTTTTTGATAAATTTAAGTTAATAAAAAAAACCGAATCATCCATATAGAGAGACGACTCGGATAAATCTATCAATAATTTTGATGAAAAAATAATTACTAAAGGTTTATTTAGTTATTTGTGAATATGATCTGTTGACTTAAATTTTAGCTTGGTACAAACTTTTCCTTCTTCAAAATAAAGCTGTTGAAGTGCTATCATTTCCAAAGGTTTATGCAGTTGCTCGACCTTATCTGGATATAAGGTGACAACCTGATTAGTAGTATCAAGTTCTATGATTTCTTCAGGGATATTTGAATCCAAGAATGCTGCCAGACCTCTTATAACCATGTCGATGGCATTGTTGGCGTTATACGAAAGAATAATCTTTGAATTTCCAACTTTTTTTATCTGTACGTTGACATTAACAGCAGGCAGAAACGCCACAGGTTTATAAGAAACCTTAACAGTATCATAATTAACGTAACAAAAATCCAGATTGACTTTGCCGTTGGTTCTGTTTGAGATAATCTCTTTTAATTCGTTGTAATTGATGGTAATAATCATGACACATTTATTTTTTAATCATATAGAGTTGTAATAGATAATAATTATAGCAAAAAAGTATTGATATTCATTTCCTTGAAATATATATATTCATATTACTTTTTATTTTCTCAGACAATTCATTTTCAAATGATTTTGATTTTATGTAATGAAGAAAATCCTCGGTATTACGTGTAAGGCATACTTGAGATATGTTCCCTTCATCGCAGTAATCTGTATGATGGAAGTGAATCACCAGCAGCAGATTTATAATGTTTTCCTCAAAAGTCATTAGAGACAATTCTATTCTATCGATGCATAAATTCTTATCATCACATTGATATTCAGCAGTAAAATGTTTGTGTGACTTAGGCTTGTTATGGTTGTATAAGGAGGGGAGATTATTATTCTCACAAAAAGCAAATAATGATGTTAGAAGATAGGAGAGGGGGAGGTTCATGTTTTTATATAATTAGATAATTAAGTAAAAAGCCATCTAAATTTTCATATCAGATGGCTTTAATCTTTTAATATATTAATCTATTTGTTTTCTGTAATCCAAATAGTTATTTTAAGTTTAAAATTTTCCTCTTTTTGACTTAATTTGCACATGTAAAGTCTATCGCCCCAATTTTGTTTTAGGTATGGTAAAAATGTGTTTTTATTAACTTCAGATATTTGAACTTCACCAATGATAGTCTTATGATTACCATCCGACGTGACCAAAACGGTGTTTTTATCATCATCTAATTTTAAATAAAGAGAAGAACCTAATTCTAATTCCTTAATGGCTTTGAATTCGCCATATAATTGACAGTTGATGATTGAGTAATCTCCTAAGTGATTACTTTTACTTGTTTGACACATAATTGTTTAATTTTAAATGTTAATAAGTTTATTGATTATCTACGAATTGTTTTATTATCTTATAAGAATCATTTGATGAAGTACATACTAACGACAATTGAATACTGATATCATTAATATCATCAAATCCTTTCTGCATAACGGCGCTTTTACATATATTAACCAATGCAGGAATAAGTAATCTTTCTTTTTCCATTAATGGAAAGAAATTGATGTTTGCAAAATCATCTATAATGATATGAAGTTTATTGCCGCTTGAAGATTTCCTCCATCTTTTTATATGCTCTTTTACTATTGAGGCAAATTCTTCTGCCCACATACAGCCAAGTCCAGGTTCCCAATAATTGATGCGTTCCCTTATATCTTTAGATAAATTGTGTTCGGATAATCTTTTTCTAAGAAATTGTTCTGTTTTACCTAAAAGAAATAGGGAAATTGCGACATCTTCGTTCTTAGATAATTCTCCTATGCTGTTATATATGAAATCATCATATTTATCTTTATCAATTAGTGAAATGTTAAACAGAAGGTTATTCTCATTATATACCTTATCTTGATCTTGATCCTTGACTCTAATATAATCAGTCAAAGTCTTGTCATAATCAACATAATTATCATTTTTGTTATTTGCGCATTGATTTTTAAAATGGTTTAATAATGGCTGAGAATATCTAAGATTCTTTTGTTCCAATCTTATAACTGCATTATCAGAAGAAAAACGTCTGGTTAAAAGCGAATGCATACTTGGGAAAATCTTTACACTTAAATCTCTAAGCTTACGGTATTTATGCCAACCATGAACATGTTGCTGAAGGTCATTTTTTATTATCTGTAATTGGTAATACATATATTGTGATTCAACCTCTGTATTGTATTCCATATTGATAATGATGTCAGCATTCAGATGTAGATGTTTGCCTCTTTCGTCAAATACGAGTATTGACACGGCGGATGTCTTTCTCATATTTAGGATTAAATCTGTGAAAGGAAGTCGTTTCAATTCATCTGTTCCAAAAGCTGTAAATCCTTCAATCACGTAAGAACTCCATTTGAAATCGTTGGTTTTATTGTCATTCTTGCTTTTTCTTGATTCTACGGCATCATAAATATCTTTTTGATATTTTTTGAACAATTTATAGGCAACTGAGGCATATTCTTTATTTTCTTTGTTGTAATCGTCAAAAATATCAGATGTTGATATTGTAGTAGAATCTAAAGAGTCTATATAGTTTCTTGAATCACTTATATCACCAAAAGTCCAATGCATTGATTGTGAGTTGTCGCTATAATTGATTATTTCATGCTTTATCAGTTTACATATAGCGCAATCATTCATTTGTTCCGTACCGCAGTTTCCGTAATTAGGAATATACAGTGAGGTATTACATAATATTCTTTCTTTAACTTTAGGGAAATATTTGCAAACATTACAAGAGACTTTGTCCTCGATAGATTCTGGTGACAGTATTGTAGCAAGCATATTTGCCACTTCCAATCCGATATACTTTTTCTTTAATTCAGATTCTCTGTGGTTCAGGGTTCTGAATTTAGGAGACAGTTTTTTGCCATCTACTGAATGTTTGTTTAAATAATCATCGACACCGCGCATTATCTGCATCGCCAAATCGGTCTTTCCTATACCACGGTTTCCGTAGATGGCGATACAGATACCATCTCTACCGCTACCGTCTTTTAATTCAGGAAGACGAAGCCCGCCAAAGAAAAGATCATCAAAACCAGGCACATTGGTTTTTATTTTTGAGATGTCGAGAGAAAAATTATCTTCTTTCATATATTCACTGATTTAGGCGATTTGTTTTTAATCGCTTCTAATAATTCATGATATAAATCATTATAACCTTCGGAATCGTTCACGACATATAAATGTTGTGATTCATAATATTCAGATAATAAGCGTAATGTTATTTTATCTTTATCTCCTTTAAAACCACTCTCACCTCCTCTAATCCAATAAACTCTCTCGCTACTTTTCTCAATATTAGCATGTCTTAACAAGCGTAATGTTGTCATATCTTCAAGAGACAATCCTAATAAAACACATGTATAATGAGATAAATAGTTTATTTGTGTAACATTTTGCCAAGAAAAAACATCTTTGCTTAACTGATAGAATTCTTCATCTGATAGGACGATGTGATTGCTTTCTTTTTTAGGTAACATTTCTGACGGAGGTGGAATATATCCATGTACATGATAAATTAGAAAAGTGTCATTATCTAAAGGATAGTCCATCCATCCGTCATAAACATCTATTGGTTTTAACTTTTGTCTTGAACCATATCTGTTGCTACCGTTCTTTATATCCTCCTCTATAAGAATTTTTATCGTTTCTGATAAAAAGTTATTATAGTTTTGTGTAATAACAGCTTTTATAGAATCTTGACGCAGAATCATTTCAGCCAAAACATATAAAGTTCCAAAGGGGACTTCTCTAAGATTATCCAAGGTTGGTTCTTCTTGATATTTTTTGAAATATTTATAAGAATCTTGTAATGTCCCTCGATTGCAATGAGAGTATAACCAATTCCTTATTACATGAATATAACTATCTCCCAACTTCTGCTTCAATATGGCAGCTTTGAGTGAATTGCTTGACATTCTTTTTATTGCTCTAATTTCTTTATTATTGATGCAAGCATTTTGTGTCAATTCTGTCAAAAGATTATTCCAATTCAGCAAATTAGCATCTACAGATTTCCGAAAACTATCGTAACGTTCACCTTCAGGATATACCCATGAAAGATCAGTGCCTGCGCCAAGAAATAAAGCCATAGCCTTATCCTTTTGGAAATCCTTTATTAAAACATCTATGTTTTGGCTGGGGAACATGATTATTTATCTGTTTTATATAATTCCTTGTTTATTTTATGCTCATATTTACGTTGACGTTCATGCATTTTGTGAAGCATTACCGCATTATATTTTGGATTGTCCAATAGCATTCCGTAAGCTAGAATTATCGCTGGGTCTTTCATCTTCATTTCATTTCTTAAAAAAACTCTGTCAAATCCTTCTATTGGTTCAAATCTACGAACCTTACCAGTTTTCATCCATTCTTCTAGCATATCTGCAGCATCTCCTGTAAGATTCAGTAAATTATCTAAAGTCATTTCTATTCCATTGGATTCGATGTATCCTTCGTTAAGCAAACGTTTTTTTAGTTCGTCGCGATTAATATTGTTATTCATAATTTCAAGCTATTAAGTCGTTAAACAATTGGTTAGTTACATTTCTTACTACAGTTTCTCCTGCATATCTTGAGTCAATCTCTAATGGATTGTATGTATATCCCCAAGGATCATAACATGAAGGCTGGTCATAATTATAAATTTCTGATGCAACTGCCCATTCATTTCTTACTTCATCTGATACATCGTGATAACCACGTACACATTCATTTTGATACTGATGTCTTAATTCGTGTGTAATTGTATCCATAATTTCAAAAGGAGTCGTCCAAGAACCAATAAGATCGTTTGAGATATGTATAGAGCCATCTCCATTATTATATCCTCCTACTCCTGGTTCTAATTCTTCAATAATTACACCGGTATAAATAGCAAGTTCAAATGCTTTAGCAACTTCATTTGCATAAGAGGTTGCTATTTCCGTTCTCTGTTCTTTAGACATAGTTCCCCAGTTATCTATAACTTCAGGTGTGAAGATTCTGATAGCTGCATCTGAACATTCTTGAAGTCCGAATTCTCTTGTCTCTGAAAATTCTCTGCTCCATTGTGTGGTTCTGGTTTCAATTGATTTTGCATCGGTAAAATAATCCTTTACATTTTCATATACATTTGCACAAAAATCTTTTAATCCATCTTTGACTTTTTCGCCAAATTCAACAACTGATTCTTTTGCATCATGTAATACTTCGGAAATATCTTCCTTAACATCATTGATTTTTTCTTTCACTTCTGGAATTGCAGCTATACGTGTTACACTGTAACCTAACATTCCAGGGTTAATTGACGCTCTTACATCTGAACTTTCATTTGTTTCCTTTAAATCAGATGTTTCTTGTGTGAATTCAAACTCATTCATAATATTTAATATTTATTAGTTATTTTTTTTAGATACTAAACCTTGTTCAAAAATTTCATTTTGATAAATCCAACATGGATGTACTACATCACAAATATCTCCATCTGTAATATCATCGTAGGGTAAATAATGTAATTCAGCATTTTCATTCCACTCAATAACTTTCTCTGTTGAAGGTGTCACACCAGCTTTACGTATCATCATTACTATCTGTTTCGCTTTTTCCTTATAGAACATTTCATCCCACTGATTCCTATCATTAATAAAATTTTTCCACCATTTTTTTAATTCTTCAGTAGCATGATATTCCATGACTTTATCTGCATAATTAAAAACGTTTTTACAATAATTCTCACTAACGGACTTATCAGATATCGTTCTAAAAGAATTACATTGTCCTTTGAAATATTTTATTATAGGTGTTAATGAGGGCGAAGATTCTTCTTCAACCCCATATTTACTATCAGAGATATTGTTGTTAGGATTATTCTCTTTTCTTTTAGATTTAAGATACATGTATAAAAATACAATGCATGTTAAACCGATGGCAATTAATGCCAAAAGCCAATAAATTATATTACTAGTGTTTTCCATAATTATATATTATTTGTTTTTATGAATTTTCACCCATGAAGCAGCATCATCTCTATCTCCAAATATAATTGCATTGCCAGGTTCAAGAGAAGGGATTAAACCTTTCTGATCATCACGTAATGCTAAGGCAGTAGCCATGACATTGCTGTCGTCTATAGATGTGATTCGATGACATATTTTATAATTCGTATTTTTTATTACATCAGGAATTAACTTGGTCGGAACCTGATCTATTATCATGAGACCCTCTCCAAGACTTCGTATTTCCGCGAGCATATTGGCAAAAAGATCAGCAACGACTTGTTGTGGATTTCCAGAACCCTCTGCCGCAAATGGAGGACGTGCAAGAACGTTGTGAGCTTCCTCTATTACCGTAAGATGCATTAATTCGTTCTGTTTTGCATGTTTGCGATATTCTTCATTATAAGCAAATATTGATTTTCGATATTCATACAATGATATAAGGATGATGGACATTATAAGTGCTTTATCCTTGGCATTTGCTATTTTACTTAAATTGATAACACAATTGCTATTGAATAATTTATCGTAAGATGTAGATGTATGGTTGTTCAATACTTTACCACGTTTTCCTCGTGTCAAGTATTTGAATCGAGTATCTAATGCGGCAATCAAACCATCTTTGACACGAGAATCGTATCCTCTATCTGACAAGATTTTATTTGCAATAGGCAATACTCCTTCTAACAAAGGATATTGTTTTAGTTGATTCATTTCATCATCTCTAAAATCTTCAACTTTTTTACTCAGATATTCATATATAGACTCATCCATAATGACAGGTAAAATATCTCCAGTTGGAAGACTTGCATTAATCAGTGCCGTTATTTGTTCGCAACGAGTTTGCATATCAATTGGAGTTTTGTCTGTGTATGCAGCTGGTTGGAACGGATTAAGCATCAGATTTTCCAATAACTCACCATCAAATGATAAAACTCCTGGTTCGAAGATTTTGAATTTCTCATCTTCGGGTAAGGTTTTATTCATTTCTAAAGCCCATTCCACCCATTCTTCCTTCGCAGGCTCTATGATGAGGACTGGTTTTTTTTTCTTTTGTACTTCTTTTATGATAGTAATACATGTATTTGTTTTGCCGCAACCAGTGCTACCTGTTATAAGAGAATGTCGGACAAGAGAATTAAAATCTATCGTGTATTCGTTACTCTGTTTTTCTCCCATATTCATGATATTTCCCAAACTTATTATAGAATCTGAATTGGTGGTCTCACCAGGGTTACTTGCAAATTTTACCGCATTTTTTACAAAGCGAATACCTGGAACATCTTTCCGAGGTAATGAAGTGAAAAGTGATAGTTCCTCTGTATTTACAGGTGTTGAAACATACTGATAATGTTTGCCCAAAATATGCCAATTTTCATCAGACGTATCAGCTGTTTCTGGATTTATGATAGGAACTAATTTAAATTTCTTTATACTATCAAGGGCATCTTTAGATTTAAATAAATGTGTTCTTATAGGTTCGATATAAGTGCTATCGCCAGAATAAACAGAACGTAATATGCCCGTTATTAAATTTACATCATCAACAGTATCTGCAAGGACATATACACCAGTATTCCAGAAACCTAAATTTCTACCAGAACGTAATCTTTCACAATGTTTATCAGTTAATAATTCTGTATATTGTGCAAATTTATTCAGATATTCACTGGTTAGAGATTCTCCGTATGACACACTATTGCTTGAGAATACGGAACGACTTAAACCGATATTTAATCCTGCACCAAGAGCTTCTAAAATAGATTTTACGTTAGTGGCTTTCAGCAATGCACTTGCTGGATCTATACTAGATAGTAATGTTTTTGTTAAATCACTTATGGTTCCACGACCAGCACCAAAAGAACCACCAACATTTGCACCTGTAGATTTACCTTCATTATGAGCTATATTTTCCGATTGTGTAACTCGTTTTAGTACTTCGGTATGTATTTCACTCCCTATATTTTGAAAAGTACTTATTATATCACTAATATCTCCGTCACTCATTGGCTCGGCTATAACTAATAAAGAGAAATCTGCATCAATACCATCAGATCCTTTAAATCCGTTAGCTAACTTATCTAAAGTCTGCAATACTCCAAATTGGGTGTTTTTTCTGAATGACGGGATACCTGTTACAGCTCCGCCACATTCTGCAAACGAGATTTGTTCAGACAATGCAAGACTCTGTTCTAAATCAACATTTTCTAAATTAACACCAGGCATGTTACTGACAAATGCACTCTTACATTTTCCAATTACATCAGTTAATTTATTGTTAGGGTGCCCTATATACAAGCTAGTATATCCATCTTTACGTTGTAGGAGAAATAATAATTTTTGATTCCATGCATGTAATGATGATAGCACACCTTGCCATCTTGACAATAAATCATAATCGTCAACACGATGAGGTGAGACTGGAAGTCTACATATTTTTACCCATATATATGATGAATTTTGTGTTTCCTTAACAAAAGAATCACGAGAACTTATATCTTCCAAGTATGAACGTTCTAACATATAATCCATCATTGGATTTGCTAAGTTTGAAGGTATCTCAAAAACTGGTGTTTTACCTTCTTTTATTTTTTGTAAATTCTCTTCGGAGTCGAATTTTGATAAACCAAAGAATCGTTTTAAAAAGCTACTCATAATATTTTAAGGTCTTTATCTGTGAAACAATATTCTTTTTTATCATCATAATTCAGCTTGCCTGATAATGTCAAGGAACCATCTTCTAATATACTTATATCTGCTGTGTATGAGAATTTATAATCAATATACTTTTTAATAAATGAAGCAAATACGGTGAATATTTCATGGAAAAAATTGCTGTCTTTTATAGGTAATTCAAATTTTGAAATACGTTCTCCTTCTATAATATTTAGTTCAATCTCAAACCATCTAAGTTCCTCTCCAATATCTCGTGAATATATAATAGTATTATATTCTGTTTCACAATTATCAATGTTAATCTTGCAGGGAAGAATTTCTCCTTTTGATACAATTTTTTTGTATTTGCTATATTTATTATTTTTTATTCCATGTACACCAATTTGTATCCATATATCATTTTCAGCCTTTGATGGTATTTTGATTGCTTCTGTCCAGCACAAGCCTCTTGCGACTATTTCCTGAGGATTAGTTCCTTGGAGAACTCTCCATTCCTCATTAATTATTTTAGAAAAATTCAAAGTGTTATGTTTTGTGGATAATCCTATAGTTCCATTGATACCTTTCCCGTTAAACAAATTTGGAACACAATACCATTGTGAATGTCCTCCTGTAAGAAATATCAAATCTATATCTTCGGTTCCGATTTTGCATTCTTGCTTAGACTTTGCCATGCCATTTTCTATCAATCTGTATAAGTTCATCCAGTGCGTTTCTGTTATATTTTCGAATTTATTACGAGACATTTTATACTCACCAACAGAATTGTTCCACTTACCTTCACATATGGCATTTTCCTTTATATCATTAGCTTTTAGAGGATCTCCTTCAAACAATCCAACTCCTCGTAATTCATCTGACAAGACTTGATCTTTCCAATATTTTGCATATTCTATTTTATATAGTTGTTTTGCCTTTTCAATGTTACCCTTTGTAAGATAATCAACAACATCTTTAAATAGTATTTCATCAACCTCACGACCTCCACAATTATATGATTGTTCTGAGACTGGATATTGAAAAATCTTATCTTCTGGGATTACAATCTCTCCATTTGATTTCATTGTTAATTGAAATATAAATAAGTCAGATGTACCAGCTCCCATATCTAACATCATGATTTTAAGCGGATTGTTGGTTTTAAGAATGCCAGTTTTGGTAAGATGTGGAATATGTATTCTCATTAAATCTATTGCAGCAGCTTTAGGTTCTGTCATTCCTATTATATTCCCATGTAATCCAAATCCAGAATCTACTACTATATCTTTCATAAGTTTTTTCTCTTCTATGGTCCATTTGACAGGATAACTTATATAAATATCCATAGAATCATAATTTATACCCTCTGCTTCAATTTGATTAATAAATCTAGAGTGTACGTATTCCATAAATTTTCGTATGTACAATATCGCTTGATCCTTAGTGTCAGGGTTTATTAGATCCATCTTAAAGTTACGTATAAATTTACCTCTACCAGAAGATCTTGCAGATGCTTTACCTCCATATATCCAATTTCCACCATTATCTGGTATAAATATGACAGAATCAATAACAGTTTGATTATTCAGATCCTTTATCTCATGTATTTCATCAGAGTCTTCTTTTCTCCAACGCACAACTGTTGTACTTGTCCCGAAGTCAATTCCTACAATAATCTTTGCCATAATTTTAATATTTTAATTTGTTTGAATATTTTCTCATCACTTTTTCATATTCCCCGCTATCTATCCAGGCAAGCAACTCAGCTGCTCTCATAACAGTCCATGGATGTGATGCGTCCATGATGGAAACGAACTTTACGAACTTGCTCATGGCATCGTAATCTAAACGCCTGAAATCTGTAGCTTGCTGGATAAAGGTTTCGTAATGAAGGTTGTTATATTCTTTTATTGGCGCACCTGCCATCTTCATAAATGCTCTAATGACAGCGTCTTTGTTCTGGCAACATAACAAACCGCCTCTGTCTGCCGTAAATTCCGACATCCTGCTCCAATAATAAAGAGCGTATTGCAATGGTGCAGCAACAATGTTACCACCAGGAATGGAATCAATACAAATATTAATCACTTGTGCCATCATGTGATACATCATGTGATTACTTTTAATATGACTCAGTTCATGTCCCATGATAAACATTATTTCATCATCATCACATAAGTCTATCAATCCGGAATTTAACACTATGATAGGATTCTCAGAGCCAACAGTGAAAGCATTAATGTCATATCCCCATTGTATATATAAGTCTGGAATGTTCTGAATATCCAATATTTGACAGGCATATTGAAGATATTCGTAAATCTTAGGATAGTTCTCGCATGTAACCTTTAGATTACTACCCGTATATTGTACCGTATATATCTTTTCTATAGCATGTTTGGTAATAAAGTTTCCAAGCCAGTTTAAACCAGAAGTCCGTTCCAAAGCATATAATGCTTTTTTGTCAAAAGGATTCTCGTATTGTGACTTTTCTAGTCCTGTCAGTATTTTCTTGTTTCTTTCCATATCTTTATTGTTTTGTCGTATAGACATCTCTTTTTGATATTCCTATCATTTCATGATATGTATTTATCTCTTTCCATCTATTTGTAAGCAAAGGATGAGCATGGTTTAGTTCATAATAATCATTAACCGGACTAATGTCTTTTTGTGTATTGCAAAACCTGTTAAATAATCTATAAACTGCATTGATGTCTTTACAGCAAATCATGCCACCTCTGTCGGCTGTATATTCCGAACATCTGTACCATTGATTGAGAGGAACTTCAATAGTATCGGAAATGATAGGACCTAATATCTCATGCTTATTATTGATATTATCTAATATACCTTTTATGGTATGACACATTAGATTCTTTTGCAATATATGACTCAACTCATGTCCTAATACGAACTTCAGCTCACCTTCCGACAATATAATAGTCGCTCTTTGACTGATTAGTATAATTGGTTTATTGTCACATCCTATGCTTAAGGCATTGATGCCATTCAATTTGCTTGTGACATAAACTTCTGGTATTACTTTAACTTTTAGTTCGTTGTAACAATATTGCAAAATGTTGTCTAATCTTGGATACTGAGAACTCGTGACCAATTCTCCAGATTCTCTTATATCATCAATTTGTTTTTTATATTGCTTATCAACAAGGGCCTGTAATGTTTTACGGATAATAATGTTTGATAACACTTTATCCAAATAATTATCACAAGGATACGCATAGGGGAGTTGCTTCTCTTTCTTTAGTGAAAGAAATTCAAATGCTTTAGCTGATTGCTTGATTTTTTCAGCTTCCTCCTTAAGTTTTAAATATCCTTTTGATAGATTCATGTCTCAATCTTTATATCCCTATCTCATCGCACAAACTTCCTAATCTTCCTAGGAAGTCTTTTGTGCTGTCGTGTTTCTTATTGCAGGAAGTGAATTGTTTTTTCTGTTGTGGGACAAATGCCGCTGCCGAATATGCGATGTCGGAAAATGATGTCTCGTTAATTGGAATGATATTGTCGGTTTCTTCTTCTATTTCACCTAGATAGTCTTCTTTGTCGTTGTCCATTATGTATAAGAGGGCCTCCAATCTTTCAGGATTCTCACTTAGGTATTTCCTGACGAAGTTTCTTTCATCTATATTTAAACTGCCTTCAATATAGCAGGCAATCATTTCATCATTTATTTCCATACCATTCTTTTTTAATCTGTTCAACATAAATTATAACTTCTTTTAACGCCTTGGCTTTTGCCTGATCTACATAAGCTGCGTTGGGCGTGGTAATCTCACCTCCATAATGCTTAACCTTGTTTTCTCTCTTACGCTTCTCTTCAATCATCTTCGCAATTTCTTTATGATTGTATCCTTCAAGTTCCTTGATGAGAATCAATCGATATTCATCATTTTTCAACATGAATATTGCTTCCATAACCCAAACCTTTCTGATGTCATTATCAGGATCATCTATCGGATCATTACTATTACCATGATCACCCTTATTGACATTGGAAATTATAGAATCTATCATTTTTTTTCTGTATTTAAGAAATTGATCGGATGCAATAGAACTGAGATATGTCCTGAAACTAGATTTCCATTGAAAGTTTTTAAGTCTTCTCCATTCTAAATCGTTTCCTCTCAGATGCAAATACAAATGATTAATCAACTCATCTAAATAGTCCAAACAATTATATTTCCACGCAAAGTATTTCAAATCTTTGTAATATCTATCATAAAGCAGATACAGAATCGCCTCCTTGTTATTATTTATAACAAGGTCAACTAATTCCTTATCTGTCATGCTTGAATACTCTTTTCTCATAACTTTTCCTTTCATTTTTCACAGTTCCGTGAAAGAACTACAATACACACGCAAATTTATATTATTTTTTGCAATGATTT
>SUWT01000035.1:21647-27284 GCA_015061335.1 Lentimicrobiaceae bacterium
AAGGAATAATTAATTGCTTAGGGTAAGAGTTCCGTGAAAGAAATATAAACACACGTATAAACAAATGATAATTATACCTTTAGCAATGTAGTTCCGTGAAAGAACTATAAATAGTTTATAAGTTTATGATATAAAATATTTTACAAACACACGTATCAAGTTTTGTCGTAATGTTATAAAGAATATCGTGGAGAGTTAAAAGAGTTGTATTTTATGATAAAATATTAGATTTATGAATAGAACTCGATTAAAAATAATTACGCAATCATCAGTATTTACTATTAAAAAAATATTTTAACAATTAGTTAAATCATTGCAAAAAATAATATAAATTTGCGTGTGTATTGTAGTTCTTTCACGGAACTACATTGCTAAAGGTATAATTATCATTTGTTTATACGTGTGTTTATATTTCTTTCACGGAACTCTTACCCTAAGCAATTAATTATTCCTTGATTAGCATCGTCTATTATTGAGTTTTCCAATGTTGTTAAATAAATGCGTGTGGTCTGTTCTGTGGCGTGCCCCATGCCGGCACTGATGACGGAAATAGGAACATTGTGGTTTCTCGCAGCTGTCGCCCAACTGTGTCGTGAGGTGTAAGAAGTCAATTTGCATCCTTCAGGCAACATCTTGGATAATTGTCTCAAAAATCGGTTATAATTGTTTATTGCAGTCTGATATTCATCGTAAGTTTTTTTCGTTTCCGTAGATGTCAATATCGGGAAAACATATGTAGATGATGAAGAATATTTGTCGATAATACGTTGTATGCAAGGTTCTATTCTTATACTTAACAGTTGTCCGGTCTTTCTGCGGGCATAACAAATCATTCCGTTCTGGATATTCTCTTTCTTCAGATATGCAACATCCACAAACGCCATTCCTCGGGTACAATAACTGAAAATGAATATGTCTCTTGCAAGTGCGAGTGGAGTTCTTTCAGCCAATTCAAGTTTATATATCTGCGATATTACAGATTCAGAGACGGCACGTTTGCGTGTACGGTCAATACCGGTATAAACATCGGAAAACGGATATGTCTGTTCTACCAATTTTTGTCTTACCGCCTTGTTATAAACAGCCCGCATTATACGCATATAGAACGAGATTGAGTTTCTCACCAAACCTCTCTGCACAAGAAAGGCGTTATAATCTGAAATGAGTTGTTCTGTCATCGCGGAGAACGGTATTTTTTGCCATCAAGAAACTCTGCGAAATTTTTCATCGTTTTCTCATAATTAAGTGCAGTGCCAAAACGATTGACATTGCGCATCAACTGTATCTGATTACGCATAAAGTCCAACACTAATATGCGAGTCGGACTTGTTTTTACTTTCTTTGTCGCCATAATGATAAATATTTTTAACATTTACCAATTATAGCAAACTCATTGGTACGCACTGATCTTCAGCGCAACAGACTTAGGAATCGTCGGTGACCTTCACAAGATCTTTCCGATGTTGAAAGAGAATTAAGAAAGAGATATAGGAGTTAGGAATGAGTGTAGAGTCGTATCATATTACACCAATGAGAATTATCAATATGTAGTTGATGCGTCTCATAATGAGTATCGCCACATCGTTCCCTACATTTATATAAAAACTTTTCTTACGTAACATTTGTTACACATTAACTTCTTTCTGTATCGTAGTTTTGCGATCAGAAATTAAATCAATTAATATAATAATGTTATGAACGAAAAAATGTTTTGTTTCCAATGTCAGGAAACCGCTGGATGTGTCGGCTGTAAGATCTCAGGAGTATGCGGAAAAAATCCGTTGGTAGCTCATGCGCAAGACCTCCTTATTTATATGTTGAAAGGTATCGGTGTGATAGCGAATCATAAAACTTGCGATAAAAAATATTGCGACAATCGTAAAAAGATACACGCTTTTGTTAACGACTCCTTATTCTGTACTATTACTAACGCCAACTTCGATGTTGAAAGTATTTACTCACGTATCGACAAAGCTTTGGAAATTAGAAACTGGTTTAAAGAGCGCGTTTTGTCGAAAGGCGTCACTCTTCCAAAACTCGATGTTCTCGAATGGAACGGAACACGAGAACAATATGACGAAAAAGCTATGACTGTCGGCGTTCTCAGTGAAAACAACGAAGATATTCGCTCGCTCAAGGAACTCAATATGTACGGACTCAAAGGCATGGCTGCTTACCTCGAACATGCATCGCGTCTCGGCTTTGTAGATGGCGACATCAACGAATACATACTACAGACTCTAGGATTGATAATGACTTGCAACGATGCTGACAAACTCACAGCTTCGGTGCTTAAAACTGGAGAGATGGGAGTGTCGGCGATGGCGTTGTTAGACAAAGCTAATACGACAACATACGGCAATCCGGAAATTACGGAGGTTAATATTGGTGTTGGAACTCGTCCTGGAATCTTGGTCAGCGGTCACGACTTAAATGATATACAGCAACTTCTTGAGCAAAGTCAGGATGCAGGTATCGATATTTATACGCACAGCGAGATGCTTCCTACACACTATTATCCAAAACTGAAGAGATATTCTCATCTGAAAGGAAATTACGGAAACGCATGGTGGAAACAGCGTGAGGAATTTGAGAGTTTCAACGGACCTATCTTATTTACCACCAACTGCATCGTGCCACCGACTGCAAACGCTTCTTACAAAGATAGGGTCTTTACTACCAACAGCACAGGATTCCCTGGATGGAAGCATATCGTGGCTGATGAAAACGGTAGAAAAGATTTTAGCGAGATTATCGCTTTGGCAAAGACTTGTCAGTCTCCAAAAGAAATCGAGACAGGAAAGATTGTCGGAGGCTTCGCTCATAATCAAGTGTTTGCATTAGCCGATAAAGTCGTTGACGCTGTGAAAAACGGTGCGATACGTAAATTTGTCGTGATGGCAGGCTGCGACGGTCGCATGAAAAACCGTGAATATTATACAGAATTTGCGAAGGCATTGCCAAAAGATTGCGTGATACTTACAGCGGGATGTGCTAAATACAAATATAATAAATTAGACCTCGGCGATATCGGCGGTATTCCTCGCGTACTTGATGCAGGACAATGTAACGACAGTTATTCTTTGGCACTCATCGCCTTGAAACTTAAAGAAGTATTTGGATTGGACGACATCAATAAGTTACCTGTCGTATATAACATCGCGTGGTACGAACAGAAAGCGGTCATAGTATTGTTGGCGTTGCTCAGCCTCGGCGTGAAGAACATACATCTCGGGCCTACATTGCCGGCTTTCCTTTCACCGAATGTCGCCAAGGTACTTGTTGAAAATTTCGGAATAAGTGGAATCACTACCGTGGAAGAAGATCTGAAGATATTCGGGATTTAAATGAATTATTTATAACAACTTATAAAATTTTCCATCTTTTATTAAGAGACCTTCGTTTAGCATGTCAGACAAAATACGGCTGAGCGAAGGTCTTGTCACACCGAGTTGTTGCGCCGTTGCCGACACAGATTCAATGCTTCCGTTATTCTCGAGATGCTCTATTACGCGGTTACGCAATCCTTTCACGGCAAACGTGCGCATCTTGTTGCTCAGGAAGTTACCTCGGTTTGAGAGCTCTTCCAAGAAAGCACGAAGCACAGTCGGTTCGCTTTGCATGAAGTTTAAAAAAGCCTCTCTGTTGATATGCCACACTACACAATCTGTCAACGCTCTGACTTCAACAGGCATTACGTTAGGAGTGGCGAACAAAAAAGCTGGAGCCATCAATATAGGAGCTTTTAAGTTATCGACGACGACTTCACGATTTTCCTCGCTCGTCATCAGAGCTTCAGCCTCGCCTTCAACAAGAATCATCAAAGAGCGGCATGGGTCGCCGGCGTTGAACATTATTTTGCCGGCAGAATATGATTGCCGGCGACAAGGCTGACTTAATAATTTCTGAATCGAAGCATCGTCACATCCGGCAAAGAGTTTTATGCGTTTTATTTCTTCCATAATGCAAAGATAATGAAAATATAGTTATCTTTGCGATAGCTTCTCGTTAAATGAGAATATAATGTAATGTTAACAAAATCAAAATAAAAGCAATGAAGAAGTTGTTTTTAACAATATGTATGTTATTGTCTCTTAGCGCATTTTCTCAAGAAGAAAATTTCCGTCCTGCTCAGATTAATTTCGGTTTCCCGTTGAGTTCTACGAATGTCAAAAAAGCTAAGGAATATACAAACGGATTCTCAATAAATCTTTTGGTCGGTATTTCTAAGAATGAAAGAAGTCTCGCATTGGCTGGAATCGGCAATATAATTGCAAATGACGCTACTGGATTGCAAATCGCTAGTGTTTTTAATCATATCGGAAATAACGGATATGGAATAGCTGTCACTGGTGTTTCAAATACTGTGATGCAATCATATAAAGGAATTCAAATTGCTGGCGTGGCTAATTATTCAGGTTCAGGAGTAGGAATGCAGATTGCAGGCGTGACTAATATAAATAATGGAGCCAATATCGGTGCTCAAATCAGCGGTGTCGCAAATATAAATAACGGAGCTGCTATGGGACTTCAAATCAGTGGCGTCACTAACATAAATAACGGAAGTTTCATCGGCTTGCAATTATCAAGTGTGGCAAATATAGCTGGCGATGTGAAAGGTATGCAGCTCTCAGCTGTTATGAATAAAGCAAAGAAAGTCAAGGGTGTTCAGTTCGCTACATTGCTTAATATCGCTGAAGAAAGTAATTTCCCGATAGCTTTTATCAATATCATCAAGAACGGTAAGATGGGAGTCGCTTTTACTCACGACATCTTGAACAATAAAGTCGTTTCTTTAAGATCTGGCGGTAAATATACTTACGGTATCTTAGGATTCGGTTTTAACAATAAAATAACAGAAGGAAATAGACTCGTGGCAGAAGCTGGCTACGGTATTCATATCCCGATAACAGAATGGTTTGAAATCAATAATGAATTAAAAGCGACAATGACAGGATTGGGGTCTGAAACATCTAATAATTTCGGATATTTTCTTTCACCTTCATTGACTTTATTAGAACATTATAATTTCTTTGCTGGCTTTAGCGTCAACTATTTCAATTCCAATTCAATAAATTCAGAAAGTATATTGCCAAATAACAGCTTTTGGAGCAAAGACGGCAACGATTACATTCACAGAATGTTTGTCGGTTATCAGATCGGAGTGCAATATATTTTTTAAGAGAAATCTGAACAACTTTCCAAAATTTCTTTGCTGAAAGGAAGGAAAGTACACTGTAGAGGCAAAGAGAAATTACTCACAACCTTCAGAATTTAAAATTTTTCGATCTTTCGAAAATCTGCATAAAGATCTCATTCTCTTCCTCTGACAATGTAGGTGTTTCTAATGACTTGTTCTTGTCAGCTTCTCTATTGAATCTTTCCGCTGACTTGCCATATAAAATAGGTGATGATTTGAAAAATGTTGCCATAACTTTCGGTTTTAAAATTACTCCGCAAAGATATCATCTTTTTTAATACATGTCAAGTTTTTTAATGTTAAAAATTATTAACATTCAATATGTTAGTACTTTTATTTAACGTGAGTTCGATATAAGGAACTATCAAATAATCAAGCAATAATCTTCATCAGATAAACTTGAACCCTGTAAGGGTTACAGATAGCAGGCAGACGAT
>SUWT01000120.1 GCA_015061335.1 Lentimicrobiaceae bacterium
AATTATACGTTCTTTAACATGTCTTAGGTCTTCGAAAAACAATCTCGTTAGAATCCATCTCCCCCTATTGTGATTTTTTGTAAAAAAAAGAAACCGCCTAACTTTTGTTGTTAGACGGCCTCTTTTTGTTTGAACTTTATTATATCAAAGTGAAACTAACTGTCAATCCAGCCATAACAATTGAAACCATACTCATCAATTTTATCAAGATGTTAAGTGATGGTCCTGATGTATCTTTGAATGGGTCACCAACAGTGTCACCAACGACAGTTGCCTTATGTTGATCTGAACCTTTACCGCCGAAGTTACCTTCTTCTATATATTTCTTAGCATTATCCCAGGCACCACCTGAATTTGCCATAAAAACAGCTAAAACAAATCCAGTTGACAAACCACCTATTAATAATCCTAATACACCAGCAACACCGAAGATAACACCTACTGCAATAGGAACTATAATAGCTAATAATGATGGGAACAACATCTCTTGCTGTGCACCTTTTGTTGAAATAGCAACGCAGCGTGCGTAGTCAGGTTCTGCCTTACCTTCAAGGATACCTTTTATCTCGCGGAACTGTCTTCTAACCTCTTCAACCATCTTCTGTGCAGCACGTCCTACAGCGTTCATAGTAAGACCGCAGAATAAGAACGACATCATCGCTCCGATAAAAACACCAACCAAGACTTTAGGATTCATCAAATTAACTTGATAATATTCCATAAAGTCAATCAAGGATGAAGCTTCAATCTGTTCAACATTGAGGGATATTGTGTCAGTCACACGTGCCAATCCGTCGCTTGCATTTTCAGCGAGACGAACGAGAGCTATCTTAATTTCTTCCACGTATGAAGCTAAAAGTGCAAGTGCGGTAAGAGCTGCTGATCCAATAGCAAAGCCTTTACCTGTTGCTGCTGTTGTATTACCAAGAGCATCAAGAGCATCAGTACGTTTACGTACTTCTGCACCAAGACCGCTCATCTCTGCATTACCACCAGCATTGTCAGCAATAGGACCATAAGCGTCAGTAGCCAATGTAATACCTAATGTTGAAAGCATACCGACAGCAGCGATACCTATACCGTAAAGTCCCATTGAGAGATTTTCTGCTGACAAGAAGTTCTTTACGTCAAAACCTATTGCACAAAGATATGCCAAAATAATAGCAACACCAATTGTGATAACAGGAACAGCTGTTGAAATCATACCAAGACCGAGACCTGAGATGATTACCGTTGCAGGACCAGTATTAGAGCTTTCAGCGACTTTCTGTGTTGGACGGTATGATTGTGATGTATAATATTCTGTAAATTTACCGATGATAACACCAGCGAGAAGACCTACTACTACTGAGAATGAGATTCCAAGCCAGTTTTCAATTCCGAGTCCCCATAGGATGAAGAATGTTGCAATAGCGATTAAGACAGAACTTGTGTTTGTACCTCTACTCAAAGCACCGAGAAGTTGTTTCATACTTGTATCTTCTTTTGTTCTAACCATGAAAATACCGATAACAGAAAGAAGAACACCAACTGCTGCTATTAACATAGGAGCAAATATAGCTTTAAGCTGCATTCCTTCTATTGCTGACTTGGCAAAAGCTGCTGCACCAAGAGCTGCTGTTGCAAGTATTGAACCTGCGTATGATTCATAAAGGTCTGCACCCATACCAGCGACATCACCAACGTTGTCACCAACATTATCTGCAATTGTTGCAGGGTTACGTGGATCATCTTCTGGAATGTTATATTCTGTCTTACCAACAAGGTCAGCGCCAACGTCAGCCGCTTTTGTATAGATACCGCCACCAACACGGGCAAACAAAGCTTGTGTTGAAGCTCCCATACCAAAAGTCAACATTGTAGTTGTAATGACAACCAAATTATAATCTGTGAATTGTGTTAAAATAATGAACCACAAACTAATGTCCAGCAATGCGAGACCCACTACTGTCAAACCCATAACAGCACCTGAACGGAATGCGACTTTAAGACCATTGTTCAGTGATTGTTTAGCTGCATTTGCTGTACGTGCAGATGCGTACGTCGCAGTCTTCATTCCAAAGAAACCTGCTAATCCAGAGAAGAAACCTCCAGTTAAAAATGCAAACCATACCCATTCATTTTGGAGGTTGAAAATAGCCATGACTCCAAAAATAGCTGCTAAAATAATGAAAACAATAATAACAACCTTGTACTGTTGTTTCAAATAAGCCATAGCTCCATTTCTAACATGAAGAGCGATTTTCTTCATCAAATCTGTACCTTCATCTTCTTTTAACATGCTTTTATAAAAATAAAAAGCAAAACCTAAAGCCAAAATAGAAGCGGCCAAAACTAAATAAATAATATAATCCATACGTAATGTTTTGATTAATAATTTGTTAATAATAAATTTCTTGTTTTTTTCAAAGCACTTATTTAATGCAAATATGCATAATATTTCAATACAATCATAATAATAATGATAAAAAAAATAAAAAAAAACAATAATAACTTGTTTTATTGAAAATATGTCAGTACTTTTGTAAAATGAATAAGATTTTACTTCATGTAATCGGATTAACATACAGTCACTCTCAAAGTGGCGCATATGCTTTAATTTTAGGAGAGAAGGATTCTAAAAGACGACTCCCTATTATCATAGGAAGCACTGAAGCCCAGTCTATCGCAATGGCTTTAGAAAAGCTTGAAAACCCTCGACCTCTTACACATGATCTTATAAAAAACATCTCCGATATTTATAATATACAGTTAAAGGAAATCATCATAAATAATTTCAAAGAAGGTCTGTTCTACTCTGAACTTCATACAATAAGAGATGGCGAAGAATCCATTATTGACTCTAGAACATCAGATGCTGTAGCAATAGCTCTACGCTTTAATGCTCCTATATATACATACCCCAAAATTATTGATGAAGCTGGAATTATTATGGATGACATCGAATCTGAAAATACCGGCAATTATGAGATTGATATTGAGTCTGATTTCGAAAGATATAGCATAAAAGAACTTGAAGAACTTCTTAATGAAGCTATTGAAGAAGAGGATTATGAGAAGGCTTCTAAACTTAGAGATGAGATAAATTATAGAAAAAAATGAAACAGTATTTAGATTTATTACAGCATATCCTTGATAATGGACATCATAAAGGTGACAGGACAGGAACCGGAACAACAAGCGTGTTCGGTTATCAAATGAGGTTTAATCTTGAAGAGGGTTTCCCTCTACTGACCACAAAGAAAGTACATCTCCGCTCCATAATCCATGAATTATTATGGATCCTTAATGGTGACACCAATATCAAATATCTTCACGATAATAAAGTCACTATATGGGACGAATGGGCTGATAATAACGGCGAATTAGGCCCAATTTACGGAGCTCAATGGAGAAACTGGAATAACGAAGGTATTGATCAGATAAAAGATCTAATCAATTCCATTAAAAATAATCCAAATAGTCGCCGACATATAGTAACAGCTTGGAATCCAAGCGTCCTACCTGATGAAACTTCTAAAGACTTCGCTTTGAATGTGGCGCAAGGTAAAGCAGCACTCCCACCCTGCCACGCCTTCTTCCAATTCTACGTAGCCGACAATAAACTATCTTGTCAACTTTATCAAAGAAGTGCCGATGTCTTCCTTGGAGTACCTTTTAACATCGCTTCCTACTCATTATTAACCATGATGATAGCTCAAGTATGCGAACTGGGATTGGGCGACTTCGTTCATACTTTCGGTGATGTCCACATTTATAATAACCATATCGAACAAGTAAAACTACAACTCAGCCGTGAAACACGACCGCTGCCAACAATGAAAATCAATCCTTCAGTAAAAAATATCTTCGACTTTAAATACGAAGACTTCAAACTAGAAAATTATAATCCTCATGATGCCATAAAGGCTGAGGTATCTATTTAAGTAACAAATAAATAATAATTAATATGAAACCAAAAATTTCTATAGTTGTCGCTATGGCTAAAAACAGAGCCATAGGCAAAAATGGCCAGTTATTGTGGCATATCTCTAGAGATCTCAAACATTTTAAAAGCGTGACATCAGGAAAATGCGTTATCATGGGACATAATACTTACGTCTCACTGCCTGGTCAGAAAGCTTTGCCAAACAGACGTAATATCATTATCTCCGATCGCCTCGACAACGCTCCTGATGGATTCGAACTGGCTACATCTATACAAAAAGCATTAAAATTAGTCGAGAATGAAGCTGAAGTATTCATCATGGGAGGTGGTATGATTTACGAACAGTTCCTCGGAATGGCAGAAACATTATATCTCACACGCGTTGACAAGGACTTCGAAGCCGATACTTATTTTCCTATTATCAACTTCGAAGAATGGGAACTCAACGATCTGGAAGTCATTGACGATGACCCTCAAGTGGATTATTCATACAGATTCGAAACATGGGATAAAAAGAAATAATTTTTTTATAAGAAAAAATAAAAAAGAGGCTGTCTAACAAGTTTAGACGGTCTCTTTTTATGTATCGAGACAAAATTGATATAAGAGTACGTTTTGCGAATCAACACCTTATTCTGTATATTTTTTTATAAAAAATAAGGCTTT
>SUWT01000121.1 GCA_015061335.1 Lentimicrobiaceae bacterium
TTTATATACTTGTCTCCCAAATACTTGCGGACGAGATAATTAAAGTGATTTCTATCTAAGAACTCGACTAATTGGGCGAAAACGAATTTGTCTTTATGCATAACGGTCTGATTATGACCGCAAAAGTAATTTCAAATCCGTTGACTCAAAAATCTCTTGTAACAAATTAAATATCAATCATTTCAAAGAACTATTTCGATTTTTTAGTGGACACTTATGGTGACAGTTAATTCTCCATCTTTCATCAAAGGCAATCGAATAACAGTACTACTCTCATCGTTCATTTCAAAGCAGACATACCCATCTTCTACGAAAACCCTTTTAAACAAACTATCTCCATTCTCTCCCGCAAGTCCATCATCTCCTTTTGCCTTACCTAGCTCCTCCCAGTTTTTTCCATTATCGTATGAGACATACCAATTATCATTTTCGATCTTGAACTTTGGTGTCACGCCATCCTCGCCATTTGTACCATTCGTTCCATTGGAACCGTTCTTTCCATCAACAGCAGAAGCCTTCACTTTATGACCATCAACGATAAGCCATTCACCATTAACGGTCCAATAGTAAAATCCGTCGTCGTCCTTCATAACACTAACCACCGGAGTCACAGCGTCCTTACCATCAATACCATCACTTCCGTTCTGTCCATCCTTACCATTATATATAACAATGGATTTACCTGACTTAAATGTAATAGCATATCCATCCTCTGTTGCCAACGGAGTCACACCTATTACACAGTCATTTGATTCGAGAGCCGTTACAATTGTCTGGAGATTTACTATATCACTATTCATCTTCTTGCAGACTTCTTCAAGATAAGCAATTCTTGTTTCATGCTTATTTAATTTATCCCAAATTGCTGAATCATCAAATTTATTGCATGACACGACTAGAGACGTAGCCAAAATGGCAAATAAAACGAGCTTTTTCATATGTTTATAAATTATTAGCAGAGTTATTATATATAAAAAGTGTGGAGCCGTTTCGTCTATCTAATGGAGGTTGTGGCTAACCTTTCAGGAATAAACGACCGATACACCACACCCGTTTGCTATGGTGTATCGAATACGATAACATAAACAAACACGGGCGGAGTGTTCTCGTCATCTTCCTGATTAGAATTGCCACATTCCCATTAAAGACAACGCGAAAACACTTTCGCAAATATGTCATGTCAGACGGCATAACCGCTTGACAGGACAAAGTTAAGCATTTTTCATTATCGGGCAACACTCACCGGGGTATTGTTCGAAGGTATATTCTAACTTAAAATATTGCGTTCCGATTCATTCTAAACAGTTATAGTATTTGTTTGACATATAATGTCCTATAGTATTCTGGAGACAAACGGAACAAAACACTTTACTCGAGCAACTGTATTCATTCTTCAACTGTATTCAAATAAATCTATTCAACATATACCTGACATCTGGGTTTTGTGTTCTGTTTTATCAAAGATTTATTTGCATAATTGCCGGATTTTCAGTATATTAGATCAAGAAAATACAACAAGATGAAGACTGCGGTAATATATGCAAGAGTGTCCTCCACTGGAGATAGACAGACGACAGAACGGCAGGTTATAGACCTGAAGAAGTACATCGCCATAAACGAAATGGAGTTGACGAAAGTCTTTGAAGAAAAGATGAGCGGAGCAAAGGAGAACCGCCCCGTTTTGACGGAATGTATTGAGTTCTGCATTGCCAATAGAGTTCATACACTATGCGTCAGCGAAATCAGTCGTTTAGGGCGTTCGACCAAGATTGTCGTAAACACTCTCGATGAACTGACAAAGGCAGGAGTGAACGTGTATATACAGAACCTGCCGCTCTGCACCCTTAACGAGGACGGGCAACCGAACCCGATTGCGAAGATGATTACTGCGGTACTCTCATCCTTCGCAGAAATCGAACGGGACAATATCAAGTATCGTCTCAACAGCGGACGGGAACTTGCCAAGGCAAAGGGCGTGAAGATGGGTAGGAAGGTTGGTTCTGTTAAGTCCAAAGAGAAAAAAGCAGAAGAATATGCCCCTGTCATACGTTCACTGAAGAAGGGTAAATCCATCCGTGACACTGCTAAACTCTGCGATGTCAGCATTAGTACGGTCCAGAGAGTGAAGAGAGAATTTGCATTGTAATTTTCAGGCAAAGATTTGGAGGTAATGAAAAAATCCTTACCTTTGCGACATACTTGAATAAAGGCAACATGCCTTGTTAGGAAACGAAATAGGTGTTCAGCCCCAAACTGAATACCTTTTTCTTTAAAATAAGACCCTAAAGCCGAGGGACGTACTTTCAAATCCAAAGCTTGTTTTACAAATCCTAACAAAACGGCTATGATGCCCAAATTTATTCAAGTATGAAAACAAGACTTTCGATTATGCTGAAGCTTCGTATCGAAGCAGACGCTACAGAGAAGCTTGTCAAAGTCAAGGCGCACACGCGCACTGTCAATGGCAAGACCGTGAAAGTTCGTTCGCATTACCGTCGCATTTTGGGAGCGTAAGGTGATTTTGAATGAACAATGACCGTTTTCTGGCGGTGTCTTCTTCCCCTCGGTGTTTCTTAGCAGAGATGATGCCTGACGGCGTTGTCTCTGTTTTTCGTTGCCCCTGTTAAAGAAGATTTGTCATCGCCTCATCTATCCTGTCAGAAGCAAAACTATCAAGATAGATTTCCGTTGTCTTCACGTCTCTATGCCCCATCGCTTCGGATATGATACTGATGTTCACCCCAGAATGTTTCAATACTGTCGCAAAACTGTGACGAGCCACATAAGTCGTCAAGGATATATCAAGTCCTAACATCCTTGTCATCTCCTTCAGATTGGTATTGACATGTCCCAATACCTTATGAATACGATTAAGCTGTTGCTGGTTGGTTATGTGAATATGTCTGTTCAATATCGGGAATAGATATTGAGATTCATCTTCGCAGTCTTGGCGATAACGGTTTATGATGCTTACAGCATCCCTTGGCAACAGAAAATCAAGCTCTTTTCCTGTTTTATTTCTTGTGTACAGCAATCTACCTCCCTGAAGATTATCTGCGGTCAGTCGGGCAATATCACCGAAATTGATTCCGCCAAGCAAGTATGAGAATAGAAACATATCCCGGGCAAAGGACAGAGAACTAACCTCATTGCTATCCTCTATATCCAAACTCCTTATGCGAAGGATGTCTTCCTTGGTAATAGCTCGCTTTTTCGTTTTTCGCCACGATATTTTTATTGACTCAAACGGGAAATTGTCCCGACTGACAACCCCATCCTTCTTTGCCTTATTATAGAGGGCACGCAACACACTCAGTTTTGTCGAGATACTATTATTTGTATTCCCACGCTGTTTCAAGAACGCAATGAATATCTCCAAGTAGGCCCTATCTATCCTATCAATATATTGCTGTGCCTGACCACTATGCCTCAACAAGGCAAGGCAATACCTGTACTTATCAAATGTTCCCAGTTTTCCACATACCCGTAATAATTCCATCTCTTTTTCAAAATACTGTTCAACAGTCGGACGGACAATGTTTCTATGGGATTGCAGACCTGTACCGGAGCTTGACAATTCCTCCAAAACCTTCTGACGGATTGCATCTATCGCACTTTGAAATCTGACATAATCAGATTGAGGGTCGATACACTGATTATTGACATCCCATACATTTACAGGCAGGCTCACTCCTGTACTTACATAACGAATCTTCCTATTGTCAATAACCCTTACACACACCGGAGCAAATCCACGCCTGTTAGTCTTCTCTTTTCTTTGAATCAGTTTTACTGTCACACTCATAGCTTGTATATCTATAAGCGTGTTTACCCGTCAAGTTTACCCTTTTATTACAAAGTGATAATCCAACGATACAGGGCGCACATTAGCAATTTTGGTACTATCACATTCCCCTTGCCAAGGTTGGGGTCGCGAGTTCGAGTCTCGTTTTCCGCTCCAAAGAGGTCATCTTCGGATGACCTTTGTTATGAGAAATAACCAGACGTGGTACAATTATATATGCAGTCGTTCTCTTACAGAGACGGCTTTTTTCTTTTTAGGTAATGATGCAATTTTCGGTAATGATGCAATTTTCAGTTGGTAAGATTGCATCTTTCTTTTTGATATATAGGTATTTATGAGTAGTTTGAAGAAAGGTGTTTCAACTAACTACTTGATACGATGCCAAAAACAAGACGAGTTCGATGCCCATATTGTGGCTTTCTAGACGTGATCAAATGGGGCAAGCAATGTGGTCACCAGAGATACAAATGCAAGAACTGCGATAGCTTTTTCACTCATCGACGAGAGGATATAAGCAAACGTAACCGATTCATATGGTTCAAGTCGTGGGTTCGTGGCAAACAAACTATAGAGGATATCTCAGAGAAGAGCGGATACAGTGTCCGCCAATTAAAGTATTGGTTCCACGAGTATTTAGATGATGCCCCGACTTGGACAATCCAAAGACGTAAAAGCGTCAACTTATTGATTGATGGAACCTGGTTTCCAAACAAGGTCTGCTTGGTAGTATATCGTGCAGATAATGTCAAGGCCACACTGTTTTATCGCAT
>SUWT01000122.1 GCA_015061335.1 Lentimicrobiaceae bacterium
AACAATATTGAGCTTGTCATCCAATTTTGACAATACTATTTTCGCATCAGTCGGGGGAATATCGTAGTTCATAAAATAATTAGGACTACGATAATTATGATCCGGACTATATGTAGATAGAGCGTATAATTCTCCATCGTTTACAAAGAGATATGGAGCAAATGACGTTGTGGTATATCCTTCACGAAAAAAAATATTTCTGTTCAACTCTATACCATCTGATGATAGTATTAATACTGCAGGATCATACGAAAAACAATTTTCTTCATTTCTATAGAAATAGGAACTAACTGCAATATTTCCATTTGGTAATTCTACTGCTTCCTCTAATGAACACTCAGTATAATCAACCTCATATTCCCATTCTTGGGAAAAGAGTTTGTTAACTCTGCATAAAAGCAGAGTTAATAAACACACGAACAATCTATATTTATTCATAATAAAAAAATTTTTGTTAAACATTTAGGCGGGTTCTATTTATTATTAATTTTCCTACATCAATGGGCAGAACCCATTTTCCCACGTCAGTAGTTTGATATATTTCTTAAAAAACGTTCCCGATAAATGTCATTTACCGAGACACACGTTCTATGAACTTGTTCTTGCCTAATATTTGTATGTTATTTTCCATATTGTTTCCTTTCATCTTCCGTCCTGCGAAGTTTATAATGTTATTTCAAAAATACAAGTTTTTTTAAATATTTTTTTATAAAATTGGGGGGGGCAAATCGTTGATTATTAAGTAATTAAATTTTTAAACTAAGGCTTTTGAACTAAAGCTGTTGAACTTTAGTTCAAAGTTCAAAACCTTTCTCAGATTCTCAGATTCTCAATTTCTCAATTTCTCAGATTCTACTTAACCCATTTCCCTTCCTCAACTTCTTTAATTCCTAATTCCTCATTCCTAATTCCTAATTTCCAAACGTATGTTCCGCTTGGCCAGTTGGAAGCATCTACACTCGTTACATCATCTGAAACATTTTGCTGATGGACAATTCTTCCCTGCATGTCATAAACCTGCAAGGTGCAGTTGCGTAATGATGTTCTTATGTTCATCACATCTCCTCCTGGATTAGGATAAGCCACAGCGAGTTTTAAGCCGTGAGCGTGAGCTTCTTCGATGTCAGTAAATACTGATGCGGGGAATTTGGCAATGTTGTAAAGTCCAGTTGCCAAAATACTTCCGTCATCCATCATTCTTATCGACTGGATTGATTTATCGTGAAAAAGAGTGGAAATAGTATCCATATCTGTATTAAGCCATTCTATCATGCTATACGGCGGATCGATTGATGTATCATACATGTTATAATTACATGCAAAATATATTGAGGTGTTGTCATTAGCAATTTCAACACCCTTAGCCCATAGTGCCATCTCGTATGTTTCTGGATAACCTCTGATAATATAATTGTCAGTTGATAGAAAATCTGAAGCGTTCTCGATATTATCATTCAATTTATATAACCTGACATCATTATAAAAATCATTAAATGGATTTTCAATACAACTTGCGGTGACAGTCAGATATGTTGTAGTGTCATTTAGCTTGATTACCGAAATGTTTTTTAGAAAGTCAGCCTCTATTTGTGGAATATTATAACCAGGTTGTATAATATACTTTGTAGTTACATGATTTAATTCCTTGTCATAATATAAGACCTTACCATGTTTGCTGCTATCACCTTTAGCATAAAGGATATAATGAGAATCAGTTGCCACTATTTGATTTTCGGTATAATTGTTTTTGGGAGTTCCAATACCATGAGTACCCTTCGCATATCCTTTTTTATTCAACATTTCACCGTCAAAGTTCATCCTGAAAATAAATAGAGAATCATCGCCTCGAGGATTATCATAATCGGCACTGACCGTCTTGATATATCCGCCTATTATGTCACCTTTATCCTCAAAAAGTGAAAACATAACTAAATGACCAGAAAATTCATTAGGGGAATCTTGCCATTGCCACCATTCACTATCTTCAAATATGTCTATAGGAAATCTGTACTCACAGCTGTCAATTATATTAAGCTCCTGATCCAACTTACAAAACGATAGAATTGCATCCGATGGTGGATTGTCGTAGTTCAGGAAATAATCGGGACTGTCATAATTGTGTTCCGGACTGTGCGTGAAAAGAGCGAACAGGTCTCCATCTTTTTCAAAAAGATATGGCGTATCTGTCATTGATGTATAACCACCTTCCCGATGAAAGACCCGTCTTGCCAACTCATTGCCATCAGATGATAAAATCACGATAGCTGGATTAGTTGAGTAAAAAGATAAAGAATTTTTGTTTCTATATATATTACAAGACGCTATAGCAATATTTCCATCTGACAATTCTAAAGGGTCAATAAGCATCAACATCTCGTTATCGTAAGGACCATATTCTAATGAATATTCCCATTCTTGGGAAAAAAGATTACTCGCTCCGCAAAACAAAGCGAAAAAAAATGCAGATAAAATAACTTTACGTATCATATTTTAATAATTTAGATTTGCTACGCAAAATTAGTATAAAAGTAATACATCTTGGTTTGTAAAATATCAAATAAAAGAAGCTAATATTTTCAAAATCAATCTCTTAAATACAATCTATCAACAAGATATTTATACAGCAATTCGTTTCTTACTTCTATAATATTGCATATTTTACTTCTTCTGGTTTTTATGGCACTATATGTAACGCCTAATAACGATGAGATTTGTTTATCGTTAATATCAATCAGCATCAGGCAAATATAAGTAAAAGTCAACAGACAACGGACAATAGTTTTTTTTAGCTGTCAGCTTTTAGCTATCAGTTGTCAGTATTTGGAGTTACATATTACAGAAGGCTAATTGCTGACGGCTGACAGCTGATAGCTAATTTTCAATTTGAATCTATGTCTTTTTTAAGTATTTTCGATTCTAACCGAAAATTATTATAATATTTTTCGATTCCAACCGAAAATTATATTATATTTGTCGAAAATAATTCGCTATGATTTCACGATTCATTGAGAATAATATAAAAGAAGATTTTAACAAAGGTAAAATTATCATTGTCTTAGGTGCTCGTCAGGTTGGAAAGACAACATTATTCGACACTATCATCAATAATTATGACAATGTCTTAAAATTAAATTGCGATGATTATGACGACAGGTTGGATTTAGAAAACAAGACTTCGACTGAGTTAAAGAATCTTATCGGCAATCATAAGATTGTAGTCATTGACGAAGCTCAAAGGGTCAGCAATATCGGGTTGACATTGAAAATCATAGCGGACTTAAAACTTGACACACAAGTTTTAGTCACAGGTTCTTCATCACTTGAGCTTTCTTCCAAAATCAATGAGCCTGCAACAGGTAGGATGTTCGAGTACAAACTATTTCCTTTATCGTTATCAGAGCTTGCAAACAACACAAGTCAAAGAGAAGAAACTCGTTTGTTAGAGCAAAGGATGATTTACGGATTATATCCTGAAATAGTAACAAGTCCTTCTGACAACAAGCGTTTGTTGAGTTCATTAGCTAACAATTATCTTTACAAAGACCTGCTCAGTTATCAAGGCATCAAGAAACCTGAAATCTTACACAAATTAGTCAGAGCTTTAGCTCTTCAGATTGGAAGCGAAGTCTCGTACAATGAATTATCGAACTTATTAGGTATTGACAAAGAGACCGTTGAATCATACATAAATTTATTAGAAAAATGCTTTGTAGTATTTAAACTTACATCTTACAGCAGAAACATGCGCAACGAGATCAAGAAAGGTAAGAAAATATATTTCTACGACAATGGCATCCGTAACGCCTTGATTTCAAACTTCGCTCCATTAGAGATGAGACAAGACACAGGTGCTTTATGGGAAAATTTCATGATAAGCGAACGCATGAAACGTAATACATATCTTAATGATTATTCACAATTATTTTTTTGGAGGACACAACAGCAGCAAGAGATAGATCTGATAGAAGAAAAAGACGGACAATTATTCGCATACGAATTCAAATGGAATTCTAAGAAGAAATACAAATTGCCATCTTCTTTTGAGAGCAACTACTCCAACACAGAATTCAATGTCATCAGCAGAGAAAACTTCTGGGAGTTTGTCCTGTGACTTTGATCAATGCATAATTTATAAGATGTCAACAGTCAACAGACAACGGGCAACAGACTTTGTCCATGTTTTCTTTTGCCGTGAGCTATGAGCTATGAGCTGTGAGCTGACGGCTGACAGCTGATAGCTGATTTAATTACGGTTTCTGTCGCACCTACGGCGCTATGATGGAATCTGGTTGTTTTTTTAGCAGGCGTTCCGTGCTGTCGCACTTCACACCTGCCTATTATCTTACGCCCTTACAGAGCTATTTCACCCATTTCCCGCTCTCCAAAATCCTGCTCCCGTTCCCGTTCCCGCTCCCGTTCCCAGTCCCCAGCTCCCAAACATAAGTTCCATTTGTCCAATTTGAAGCGTCTATTGAAGTAATCTCATCTGTAATCTCCTGCTGGTGAACCATTCTTCCTTGCATATCATAGACTTGCAATGTAGC
>SUWT01000036.1 GCA_015061335.1 Lentimicrobiaceae bacterium
TTTTTCAGATTTTCAGATTCATAAAAAGGAGTCTGTTGTCCGTTGACTGTTGTCTGTTGACAGCTGAAAGCTAATAGTAAAAATATAATTAATGTTGATATCTTCATAAATGCAAAAATAATAAAAAGATCTAAAAATTATTATGTCTATAACGCCAATCTGAATCCGACATCAATACTTGCATGATAATCTGCTATTTTGCTTCTGTCTTCTATGAACGATGTCAAGTGTGAGAAAAGAACCGAGTTAGAGCGCAGCACATGCAGATAATACCTGAAGAAGTACGTCATATTGAACTCATAATTAACATCTTCTTTCTTTGGTCCTTGCGGATTGATTTGTGGTTCAGCTGGATATTCCGCATAATAATCCTGACACATTTCCTTAAGATTACCGCACATATCATAGATTCCCAACTCGTTAGGCAGTTTGGTCATCACATCTTGTGGTTCTTGGCAATTATCTTTATTCCAAGCTACTTCATTATAGTCGTTGCTTCCTGCATAGATATAGCCTTTACTTTTTGTTCCTCCTTTTGCCGCGAATTCCCATTCCGCTTCTGTTGGCAGACGGAAGTTCTCACCTGTAATCTCGTTCAGTTTCTTGATAAAATCTTGCGTATCATTCCACGAGACCTCATTTACAGGTTTCTTAGGACCTTTATAGAAACTAGGATTCTTTCCCATGACAGCCTCCCATAACTCCTGCGTCACCATCGACTCTGCAATATAATAATCGGACAATGTAACCTCATGAACAGGAGATGTATAAAAACGATCAGCCTTCTCATTATAGTTACGACCTTCAGGGTCGTTATCTTGGGCTCCCATCCATAAGGTTCCGCCTTCCACCTTTATCATATTGAATGAAATACCACCGACTATAAACTCACGTTTCATATCTATCAGAATAATTAAATCATCATACAAAATTAATAATTTATTGAAACAAAAATTATTTTAATAGAACAAAACATCTTGTAAGAAAGAAAAATTTACAATCGATAAAAAAAATTAAAATATCAAAATTATCTATTTGATAGGTATTCAAATTAGTTATATTTTTGCATCATTAAAATCAAACAAAAGGGAATATAATTTGTTAAATAAATAATTCACTAACATTAACACGTTTTATTATGAAAAGTATTAAGGGAACAGAAACAGAAAAGAATTTATTAAAGTCGTTTGCAGGTGAATCACAAGCTCGTTCACGTTACAAATTCTTCGCATCAAAAGCTCGCAAAGAAGGTTACGAACAGATAGCTGCAGTATTTGAAGAGACAGCGGAACAAGAAAAAGAACACGCAGAACGTTTCTTCAAGTTCTTGGAAGGCGGCATGGTAGAAATCACAGCCACATTCCCAGCAGGTGTCATCGGCACGACTATGGAAAACTTGCGCGCTGCTGCTGAAGGCGAGAACGAAGAATGGGCTGACCTATATCCAGAGTTCGCACGCATCGCCGACGAAGAAGGTTTCTCAGCGATAGCAACAGTATGGAGAAAAGTGTCAGAAGTAGAAGCATTCCACGAACAACGTTACCGTCGTTTATTGGCACGCGTCGAATCAGGACAAGTCTTCGAACGCGACGAAGAGATCGAATGGCAATGCCGTAACTGCGGTTACGTACACAAAGGCAAGTCGGCACCTAAGATGTGTCCTGCCTGCGCACACGAACAAGCTTATTTTGAGCCAAGAAGAGATAACTATTGATTAAGTTGAAAAATAAAATAAAGACCTATCAATGTATCATGTAATAATGCACATTGACAGGTCTCAAAATATAGACGAGAATATCACCTTGTTCCTAATTAAGCAATTTCTTTCCTTTCTCGTATTCCTTTACCTTACCTGAGATTTCTCCGTTCTTATATACACATTCCGATTTAATGCTGCCGTCCTCATAAAATTCTATGGCAGGACCATTAGCTACGTTATTTGAAAACATCTTAGTCGATTTCAGGCTCTCATCATCATAATATATTTCCTGAATACCTTCAAAAACGCCATCTTTATATGTGTACATCGCTGCCTTGGGTCCCTGACCTTTATCAGCGTACGAATACCATATCGTCACGCCATTTCTCTTTCCATCCTTATACTCTGACTCTTCTTGAATAAAACCTTTATCATAACAGATAATTGACTTTCCATCGAGTTTTCCATTTTTATATTCCTGTTTCTTTGAAAGACGTCCGCTTCTGAACCATTGACATGATTCTCCGTGTAATTTACCATCTTTATATTCTTCCTTCTTGACGATATATCCACTCTTGTCAAGTTCAATATACAGACCGTCCTTCTTACCTTCTTTGTACTGAACTATAAAATGAGGAAGATCAACGCTGGGATGATTTTCCACCCATGTTTCATTCTTTAGACCATTTAAGACATGGCCTTTTACCAATATACTTCCTACTGTATGTTCGTATAGACCGTTAGGTTCTGTCTTAACATCCAATGTTTCCATTGCCTGCGAAAATGCTGTGACATAAGACATTATGCACAACGATAATATCAATAATCTTCTCATAAACATTATTATTTTTTTGATTTAATATATTCATCAATACCTTTAGCTGCTTTCTTACCTGCTCCCATGGCAAGGATTACCGTTGCTGCACCGCTCACTGCGTCACCACCCGCGAATACTCCCTCACGTGTAGTCTGCATCGTGACTTCATCTGCCACAAGACATTTATGTTTATTTGCTTCAAGACCTTTTGTTGTACTTAAAATCAATGGATTAGGAGAAGTACCTAAAGACATGATAACCATATCCACATTGAGGATAAAGTCAGACTTAGGCTTCTCTATAGGACTTCTTCTTCCTGATGCATCAGGTTCACCGAGTTCCATTTCTGCGCATCTCATACCGGAAACCCAGCCGAAGTCGTTGCCCAATATTTCTTTTGGATTTGTCAAAAGTTTGAAGTTAACACCCTCTTCCTTAGCGTGATGCACTTCTTCGGCACGTGCGGGAAGTTCTTGTTCTGAACGACGATAAATGACATACACTTCTGCTCCTAGACGTAATGCTGTACGAGCAGCATCCATAGCGACATTGCCGCCACCTATGACAGCCACTTTCTTACCAATATAATTAGGGGTCTCGTAACCTTCTTTATAAGCAAACAATAAATTATTTCTTGTAAGGAACTCGTTTGCAGAGACAACTCCACAGAGATTCTCTCCTGGGATATTCATAAACTTAGGCAGGCCTGCTCCGGAACCGATGAACACCGCCTCGAAGTTTTCTTTATCCATCAATTCGTCGATAGTCACTGTGCGACCGATGATTACATCTTTTTCGAACTTGGCACCAAGTTTCTTAAGGTTTTCAATCTCACTACGTACTACTGTCTGTTTTGGCAAGCGGAATGATGGGATACCGTACGACAACACACCGCCCAATTCGTGCAGAGCCTCAAAAACAGTGACATCATAGCCCATCATAAGAAGATCCTTAGTACATGTCAAACCCGCAGGACCACTACCTACAACAGCAACTTTATGGCCATTCTTTTCTCCTGGCTTCTCAAACTCCACATTATTCTCACGAGCCCAATCACCTACAAAACGTTCTAGTTTACCAATCGCTATAGGTTCAAACTTCTTACCCATCACACATGAGCCTTCACATTGTGTTTCTTGTGGACAAACACGTCCGCATACCGATGGCAACGCTGAATTTCTGTTGATAACACGTGCAGCCTCTTCAAATTGTCCTTCCGCGACGAAATGAACAAATTGTGGTATCTCAATATTGACGGGGCATGCCTTCACACACTGTGGATTCTTGCAATTCAAACAACGTTGAGCCTCAATGATAGCCTCTTCCGCATCGTAGCCATAACATACTTCCTCAAAATTCTTGGCTCTTTCTTTTGGATCTTGTTCACGAATAGGAACACGCTTCTTATTGTCACGCATCTCTTCAACAATACCGCCTACATGACATTTATGATTCTCAGCCTTTTCTTCTCTCTCAAGGATCTTATGTCCCTCAACATTGTTATACATTGCTTGACGTTTCATGACATTGTCAAAATCTACTAATGCGCCGTCAAACTCAGGACCATCAACACAAGTAAATTTCGTCTCATTGCCAATAGTAACTCGACATGCTCCACACATACCCGTTCCATCCACCATGATAGAATTTAAACTAACTGTACATTTAATCCCAAGCTTCGATGAAAGCTGTGATACGAACTTCATCATAATAAGAGGTCCGATAGCAATAACTTCGTCATATTGCTTCCCTTCATTGATAAGACGTTGCAACATCTCAGTAACCAACCCTTTATATTGTGATGAACCATCATCTGTAGTGACATACAAATTAGAAATCTCATCAAGTTCTTTCTCATATACCAAAAGATTTCTTGTTTTTGCGCCTACGATAACATCTGCTTTAACACCATGTTCGTATAACCATTTAACTTGTGGATAAATCGGAGCAATTCCTACACCTCCTCCGACAAAAACATATCTTTTGTTTTTGCGTTCCTCATCTGTCAAATGTACAAATTCAGAAGGTCTTCCCAATGGACCAACGACATCTGCGAAAGAACCTCCAACATTGTATTTAGCCATTCTCTGAGTAGATTTACCTATAGCTTTAAAAACTATGACAACAGTACCTTTCTCGACATCATAATCACTAATTGTCAATGGAACACGTTCCGACTTCTCTGTCATCTTTACAATCAAAAACTGTCCAGGTAATGCCGCTTTCGCTAAACGTGGAGCTTCAATTTCAAGCAAATAAGTATCTTGTGCTAATTCTTCTTTTCTAAGTATGGCAAACATGTTAATGAATTTTGTAATTACGCACAAAGATACAAATTTTATTTATCTACAAATATTTTTTTATAAACTCTTGTCCATATATCAAAATGCCATAACTTTGCAAATAATCAAAATGTTATTTACGTAATGAGTGATGTTACAAGAGGCGTATTGTTGAAGTATTGGGGTTATCCGTCTTTTCGTCCTATGCAAGAAGACATCGTCGATTCTGTAATGAAAGGTCGCGACACCCTTGCTTTGTTACCTACTGGCGGCGGAAAATCCATATGTTTTCAAGTCCCTGCCATGGCTATGGATGGCATCTGTATCGTCATAACGCCTCTTATCTCTCTGATGAAAGATCAGGTTTTACACCTCAAGAAAATCGGCATTCAGGCTGCCGCCATATTCTCGGGCATGCACCAAAACGAAATCGAAACCGCTTATAACCAGGCCGTGTTCGGCGATTTGAAATTCTTATATGTATCCCCGGAAAGACTGATAACCGACACTTTCATAGAAGCTATTAAGAAAATGAAAGTCAACTTACTAGCTGTTGACGAATCTCACTGTATATCACAATGGGGTTACGATTTCAGACCTCCTTATCTTAAAATAGCAGAGATACGTGATTATATTCCCAATACTCCCGTTATGGCTTTAACTGCAACAGCTACTCCAAAAGTCGTAGATGACATTCAGTACCGTCTGCGTTTTAAAGAAAGGAATGTCTTTCAGACAAGTTACGAACGTAAGAACGTCACTTACAACGTACTACACGAAGCTGACAAATACAGCCTAATGTATCGTCTATTTAAAAAAATGGATAAAGGAAGCGGCATAGTATATGTCAGAAGCCGTAAACGTACTAAGACTATCGCCGATTGGCTTGAATCCGCAGGTATTAGCGCCACTTTCTATCATGCCGGCATAGACGCCAAAACACGCGACCATCGGCAACAGCTCTGGATGGACGGCAAAATAAAAGTCATGGTGGCGACAAACGCCTTCGGGATGGGTATCGACAAACCCGATGTCCGTCTAGTGGTTCATATGGATCTCCCCGATAGCCTGGAAGCATACTTCCAAGAAGCAGGACGCGCTGGTCGTGATCTGAAAGATTCTGAAGCCTTTCTGCTTGTGGCTGATACCGACATAAAAAAATTAAAGGATAACCTAGAATCTTCATACCCCGACCTAAATACAATAAAACGAATCTACGACGCTCTAGGTAATTACCTTAATATCCCAATAGGAGCAGGTCAGAATCAATCGTATAATTTTGATATAAACGACTTCGCTCATTACTACGATCTTCCTTTATTGGAAGTGTTTAACACATTGAAACTTATCGAACAAGAAGGCTATATCACCACATCAGATGCTCTCGAATCTCCTTCAAAAATTTTCATAAAAGCTAAAAGAGAAGATTTATATCGCTTCCAAATCGAATATAAGGAGTACGACAGTATCATTAAATATATGCTGAGAAACCTTCCTGGCGTTCTCACCGACTTCATAAACATCAGAGAAGAGCAAATTGCACAAAAATTATCATGCACAACAGAAAATGTTGAGAAACAACTCAAAAAACTTGATCAGATCAATTTTCTATCATATATACCAAGAAACGACAAACCTCAAATTCATTTTATAAGCAACAGATTGGATACCAAGGACTTCTATCTATCCGACGAGGTCTATAAAAACAGAAAATCTGATGCTGCAACAAGAGTGAAAGCTGTGATAGATTTCGTCAATAATGACAAAACATGCAGAAGTGTACAACTACTTAATTATTTTGGTGAAAAAATCAAAAAACAATGTAATAGATGTGATGTATGCTCCTCGAAAAACAAAATGAGTATTGATAACAATGATTATAAAAATATAAGTAACATTATTATAAAAGAACTGGGAAACAACAGATTAACCGTCTCTGAATTATTGAATAGATTAAAAGACTTTCATGAAGAAAAAGTACTGGAAAGCATTCGCTGGATGCTCGACAATTCTGTTCTAGAACAAGATAACGATGGTCATATAAAAAGGAAAGGTTGCAAAAGCAACCCCTCCTCTAAGTCCTAAAAGACGATCATAAACCTTTACAAAGCTCCGCACCTGCTTTAAATTTAACCACAGTCCTTTCCGCAATCATTATCTCTTGTCCGGTTTGTGGATTACGACCTTTTCTTGCTGGATGTTTAGTTGTTGAAAAAGTTCCAAATCCAACGAGAGAGATACGATCACCTTTTTTTAATGCTTCTGTAGATGCTTCAATAAAAGCCTCTACTGCTTTCTTTGCATCGACCTTTGTCATACCTGCCTTTTCTGCTATGACATTCACGAGTTCTGCTTTATTCATATATATTTAGTTTAAAGGGTTAACTTTTCTCTAGATTTTATGCAACAAATCTAATCATTATTTGTAAAAAAAACAAATATTTTTCTTAAAAAATAATGATTGACAATAATTTTCATTTAAAATCAAGAAAAAAAACAAAACTGAAAAATCATGAAAAAGCGCGTCCCTACTCAAAAAAATGATGGTTTAATATGTCATTTTATTTATCTAAAAAAAGTTGGTTTTTGTATTGAAAAAATAAAGAAAAAGACGATTTATTGATGTCTTTTACATAAAAAAAGAGCCTTTTTCCTATAATTTTTTAACATAAATTACGACAAAAAAGGCTCTTTTTTTAGAATTATAAACTCAAAATTTGACACTCCAACAGCCTTCAAGACGAGCTCCTCTCAAGAAGTCCGAAATAGGCATCTGTTTCTTTCCCGCCTGTTGAATAACTTTTATTGAAACATAACAGTCTTTCAGAATTACTTTTAAATACGTCTTACCATCCGTTATCAATTGATACAAATTATTATCATCATGAACTTTCTCTTCTATTGAAACATCAAAAATCTTAAGTTCTATAACATCATTGTTCTCAGATACGATCTTAGTATGAGCTGCAGGATATGGCGACAATCCTCTGATAAAATTACGTATTGAAACAGCATCGTCTGACCAATCTATCTTACAATCTTCTTTAAAAATCTTAGGAGCTGGTTTCAACACCAAATTATCTCTTTGTATTATCATTTCCTGACTCTCTGCATTAACACGACCTTCTTCTATTATCTTTATGGTATCTACTACTACCTCATTACCTAATAACATCAGTTTATCATGAAGTGTCCCTGCTGTCTCATCATCTGTGATCTCGAGTTTCTTTTGAAGCAATATAGCCCCAGTATCAATCTCTTTATCAAGAAGAAAGCTCGTAAGTCCCGTCTCTTTTTCACCGTTGATTAACGCATGATTTATAGGAGCGGCACCTCTGTATTGCGGTAATAATGATGCGTGAAGATTAAAAGTTCCCATCGGAGGCATTGACCACACTGCTTCTGGCAACATTCTAAACGCCACTACAATAAACAAATCAGCTTTATACGACGACAGCTCTTCTATGAAATCTGCCGATTTAAGACTTATCGGCTGTAAGATAGGCAGATCATATTTTAATGCCGTCATCTTGACATCAGAACTTTGTATCTTCTTACCTCTTCCTGCAGGTTTATCCGGTGCAGTAACAACCGCAACGACTTCATAACCAGCTGATATTATCGCTTCCAACTGTGATGAAGCAAACTCTGGAGTACCAAAATATATTATTCTCATCATTTATAAACTTTAAACTTCAATTCTATCACGCAAATACGCTCTTTTAGCGTATAATAAAAAAAACAATACTGATAATGAACTGACTATAACCGACAACAAAAATGCCGAGTTATAGCCACCGCAATGTTCTGCCACATAACCTCCACCTATGATACCTAATCCTATACCTAAATCCCAACTCGTCAAGATAGTGGAATTAGCAGTACCTCTTTGTTCATGTGGCGCCATATTTAAAAACATTGTCTGCATCGCAGGGTAAAAACTGCCCTGACCAAAACCCATCACAATTGCCGAAAGATAATATCCATACAGACTTTGCCAGCTTGCAAATATAATATATCCAATTGCTGCCACAATAACTCCGTATGTGGCATTTCTAACTATGTGTCCCTTACCTAATGAACGTACACCCACGACTCTGGATAGTATCAAACCTATAGCGAACAACATAAAGAATGTTCCCGTACCTGTCGTGATATCTAAAACATCCTGACTATATATGGCTACATACGTAGAGAGTATTCCATAAGCTAAGGCAATCAAAGCCACACAAATTCCTTGACTCCATGCCTTAATAAGAACAAAACGATCTAAGGAGATTTTCTTCTTATCCATGACAGGCGGACGATACCTACACTCCACGAATGAATTGATAAAGAAGCCTAATGATGCAAAAATCAATGAGACCGTGAATAAAAGATTATAGTTTTGGAAATGATTATAGGCATATAAACCCAATGTAGGTCCTATTGCCATAGCGAAATTATTACTTAACCCCCAATAACCTATACCTTCACCTCTCCTTAACGGATGCAGAACATCTATTGCTACAGTACTACTAGATACCGTTGGCAAACCAAATGGTGCGCCATGCAATGTCCTTATCAATGTAAACAATGCTATAGAACCTGTGATATAATAGCCACAAAAAAACAAAGCAAAACAGGCATAGCTGATAAGTAACACTTTCTTGCGGGAGAAACGATCCACTATATAACCACTAAATATTCTTATTGCAAGAGCTGCCACACTATATCCACTTAACACCAATCCAATCATCGCTTTATCAGCATGAAACACGTCTCTTAAATATAAAGGCAATAATGGCGTCACAAAATAAAAAGAAAAATATATCATAAAGTTAGCAAGCCATACCTTCGTATAGTTACTATTAAAAATCTTAGGATATTCTTCTATTTCTTGCTTATTTCTCATGACCTAAAAAAAGACCCTGACTCAGTATAGAGTCAAGGTCGATAAACATTTAAATTTTATGGTAAAAATTAATTCTTTGCAGCCTGAGCTCTAGCAATGTATTTTTCAATGTAGAAACCTTCATTGCTTGATGGATATTCAGCCTTGATCTTATTGTAAAATTCAATAGCCTGTTGATAGTTACCCATCATTTCACTTGCCATGCCAGCTCTTAACAAATACATCGGTGATGTAAAAGTATTGCTGTTTTTATTAGCGGCTTGTTCGTAATATTTGACAGCTTCTGCCATATTATCAAGTTCCATATAAGCATCAGCCAATGCACCTAATGCTAATGATGAAACAAGAACGTCTTTTCCTTTAAATGATTTAAGGTATTCTACCGCTTTGTTGTAGTCACCTGTGTTGAGATAGCAAATACCTGCGTAATATTTAGCCAAATTTGCTGTTTTTGTGCTACCAAATTCGTCAATTACATCCAAAAAACCGAGATAATTGCCATCACCATTAAGTGCTGTAGCAAAATTATCATTCTCAAAATACTGCTCAGCATGATAAATCGCAGCCTGAGCATCAGCCTCACGTGGTTCTAAATAATACTTCTTAACTCCAAAGAAAGCTAGAACTGCTACAATCAAAATTGCAAGAACTATAATGATAGTCTTCTGATTATTAACGATAAAGAGTTCTGCATTACCTAAAGTTGTCTCAATAGATTCGAGGCGTTCGTCACCTTCATTCTTAACATTTTGTTTTGCCATATCAATATTATTTTTCGGACTGCAAATTTAGTTTATTTTTATTAAAATCCAACAAAAAAATTAAATATATTTGCTCAATTATTTTTTAAAGAATAAAATCATGAGAAAATGCACATTGTCATTGGTTTTTTTGATGTTTTTAACCTCTTTTGTAAGCATTCATGCTCAAGAAAAAGAAAACATCTCTTATAATTACGCCCTTAATTGGCTCAGCATCGAGGCTCAACATCTAAATAAACCCATGCTTAACAATGGCTCCGACATTTCCGGCAACGAATTTAAGGTCTCCGATTTCTTCAAAATAATACCTACACCTGATTTTCAACGTCCTGCAAAAGACAGAAAAGTTTTTGAGAACCCCAAATCTCCTATATGGAAGGAGAGCATAACATCTAAATCTGGTTATTTCACCTATCTTCCTAAAGATAATAACAATGGTAATTATTCCTATACTTTATTAGCAGGATATATAGATAATATTGAATATCAAGAAGTTAAATTTAAAGCAGAATCAAACTCCCCATATGAACTTTATCTAGATGGTGAGAAAATCATCTCTTATAACGACTTCTGTAAGGATGAGAATAACACCAAAGAAAAAAGCCTGAAGTTAGAAGTCGGCAAACATGATATTATCGTCAAATCATTATATCAGAAAAAAGACGACTGTCCATGGGAATTCAAACTAGAATTCGGCTCAAAAGACCTTAACACTCTCAAGTGGAGTCTTGATCCTACCAAAACCATGGATATCAGCACTGTTCTCAACGGAATTCGCCTCAGCGGTGTCTCAATATCACCTAATGGACTATATGCGAAATATTCATATAAAGAAACTTTAGCTCCTGAAGGAAAAACATCATATTGGTCAGAAATAATTGATTTACAAAATAATACAACAATAATAAGCACCAGATACAATAATCTTGGAAGCATCAGTTTCCATCCGAATGATGATGCCATTTATTTTAGGAAAAATGACAATGGCAAATCTCAGGTTTATAAACAATCTCTTAAAAATGGTGAGATTTCACTTATTATGGAAGCTCCTAAGGATATGAATTATTATAAAATATCCGACAACGGCAATATTATAATATATGGAGTAAATATCAAAGGTGAAAAGAGTAAAGACGGCGTTCATCGCCTCGATGGAATGGAAGACCGCTGGCCTTGGTGGCGCAACCAAACAAACCTTTATCTATACGATATAATGAGTGGAACACACTCTCAACTCACAGCAGGAAATTTGAGTACAAATTTACACGACATCAATAAGGATGGAAGTAAGATTATTGTAAGTCAATCTGTTAGAGACTACACCACTCGTCCATACTCACAAGAAATCATGATGGAAATAAATTTAAATGACTTTAGCATCGACACATTATGGACAGACCATTTCGGCGGCTCTGCACAATATTCCCCAGATAATAAATACCTATTAATAACTGGTTCCGCTGCTAAATTCGATGGTATGGGCAGAAACCTTCCTAAGAAAATGATTGCCAACGATTACGATACCGAGGCTTATATCTTTGATCTGGAAAGCAAAAATGCTAATTGTATCAGCAAGGACTTCGATCCTAATATCTCAAGTGCTGCATGGTGTGCAAACGATAACAAGATTTATTTCTTAGTCGAAGAAAAATCATACAACAAGATTTACGTTTATGATATTGATAAAGGTATCTTTGAGGAAATTGAAACCGAATTAGATAATGTATTCAGTATAAGCAAAGCAGATAATTGTAATGTTTTGGCTTATTATGGAAGCGGCATCCAATCTCCAGAGAGAGGTTTCGTTGTTAATTTAGACAACTATGAAATAATAAGCACAAGAAATCCAGAAAAGGAACTATTTAAGGACTATAAATTCGGTGATTATCACGACTATACATTCAAAAACAAAAAAGGTATTGTTATAGATGGGTATTATTATCTTCCACCAGATTTTGATGAAAACAAGAAATATCCTATGATAGTTTATTATTATGGTGGTACAAGTCCTACCGAAAGAACATTCAGAGGTCGTTATCCAAAGAATTATTTTGCTGCAAATGGATATGTAGTTTATGTCATAATACCTTCTGGTTCTACGGGTTACGGACAAGAATTTGCGGCACGTCATGTCAACAACTGGGGTATCACTGTCGCTGATGAGATCATTGACGCAACGAAAAACTTCATTAAGAACCATAATTTTGTTGATGCCGACAATATTGGCTGCATGGGAGCTTCCTACGGTGGTTTCATGACGGAATTATTGACGACACGTACCGATATTTTTGCTGCAGCGATATCTCATGCTGGTATAAGTTCCATTTCATCATATTGGGGCGAAGGCTATTGGGGCTGGGGTTATAACACTGTAGCCGCCGCCGGAACATTCCCATGGGACAACCAAGAAATGTATGTTGGACAGAGTGCCTTATTCAATGCTGATAAAGTCAACACTCCTCTCCTACTCTTACACGGAACAGCCGACACCAACGTCCCTGTAGGTGAAAGTATCCAGCTTTATACTGCTCTGAAATTATTAGGAAAAGAATGTGAATTTGTTGAAATAGAAGGCGAAGATCACCATATCAACGATTATAAGAAACGTATCAAATGGCAGAAAACCATCATGGCTTGGTGGGAAAAACATTTGAAAGACAATGACGAATGGTGGAACGAGCTTTATCAATGAACAATTAACAATTTACAATGAATTAAAATTTGTTCTAAGGTTTAATGCTTAGGGTTTATGGTCAGATTTCGATAAATTTAAAAACTTTTAACTATAAACTATGAACTTTAAAACTACTATGAACTATGAACTATAAACTTTAAACTAAAAATAATATGACAGAAAAAGATAAAGAATTATACAAGTTTCTTCAGCAGTACACCACAGAAGAAAGAAAGAAACGTTTCGAGGAGGTCCTAAATTACCGTACTCGTCATGTCACCGTGGTTCTGGAAGATATTTATCAGTCACATAATGCGAGTGCTGTGTTGAGAAGCTGCGACATCAACGGGGTTCAGGATATTCATGTTATAGAAAACCGTTGGGTCTATAACGTAAATCCTGATATTGTAGTTGGAAGCGTCAAATGGTTAGATTTAAAGAAATATAACGAGAACGAGTTCAACACTCCAGAGGCTTTTGATTATTTACATAGTAAAGGATATAAAATCGTAGCGACATGTCCACATCAGGACGACTACACCCCTGACGAATTACCTCTAGACGAACCTGTAGCCATAGTATTTGGCACAGAAAAGACGGGTCTGAGTGATTATGCCTTAGAACATGCCGACATGTATGTCAAGATTCCGATGTATGGATTTACTGAGAGTTATAACATCAGCGTTTCAGCGGCTTTGATGATGTACACTTTGATGGAGCGTTTACACAATAGTGACATCAATTGGCATCTCACAGAAGAAGAGAAAGAAGAACTGAGGTTAGACTGGACTAAAAAAAGCATCAAACGATTTTGGGAATTTGAGCAAAAATTCAGAGAACTTCATCCAGAATTATATTAAAGACTGAAAATCTGAGAATTATTATAATGTTTTCAGATCTTCAGTTTTTATCACCCTATAAACAAGTTCTTCTCCTGCTCGTGCCAAACGCATTCTATCGCGTTGTGAATCTGTCAAATCATAATACAATCTGTCGGCATCTACCTCAAAGCCGGCTTTTTGTAAGACATCCGCATAATCACGACCGAATTGACGCAGGTGATCATATTGTCCGAAGAGTCTCTGTCGCTCTTTAGGATCTGTTATTGAAGGATCTTCAAACGTATCGACATTAGGATTTATCGGAACCATTAATATAGCCCAACCACCAGATTTTAAGATTCTCTTAATCTCAGAAAATGCCTTATCTACATTATCAACATGTTCCAGAACATGATTACAGATCACGACATCGTAGGTGTTATCTGGAAGATTTATATTTGTAACGTCAAGGTGTAAGTCAGCAATAGGAGAATCGAGGTCGGCAGTGGTATAATCAAGATTTTTCAAAGACTTAAATCTTTTTAAGAAAGGTTGTTCCGGTGCGAAGTGAAGAACTTTAAGGTTGTCTGTAAAGAATCCCGTTTTTTCTTTAAGATAAAGCCATAGAAGACGATGTCGTTCCAACGACAAACAATTGGGGCACAATCTATTATCCATTGCTTCTCCGTATCCGTATGGCAGAAACTTCCTAAAATGCTTTCCACATACCGGACATTCGACTTTATTACCCCAGTAAAAAGGTCGAATAAGGATACTAAAAATATAACTGAACTTTATTAGAGTCTGTCTTGGGAATATTTTAGTAACAAGAGATATTAACTTCTTCATTATCAAATATTTATTTAGATATAGAATTATACAATTCCATTATTGTTGCAGTCATTTTTGACCATTCATATTTTTTCTTTTCTTCTATTATATTTGCCTCAAAATCATCATGTCTGTCATTCTCGAAAAAGTCACAGATGGCATCAGCAATTTTAGTAGGATCAGGTTCTACCACATAGCCCACTTTTCCGTGAGGTATTATCTCTTTCAATCCACCCACGTCTGTTACCAGCATAGGTTTTTCAAAATGGTATGCGACCTGTGTCACTCCGCTTTGTGTCGCGGACTTATAAGGTTGTACCACCATATCTGCCGCATTAAAGAAATCCTTAACGTCATTATCAGGTATATACTTATCGTAAAGAATTATATCATTTTTAACGTCAAGGCTTTCTATAAGTTGCATATATGGTTCTTTCTTATCATAAAACTCACCGGCGACAATAAGTTTGATAGGCAATTTCCTAACACGCTCATCGGCAAGTGCTTTTATAAGAAGATCCAAACCTTTGTATTCACGAATCAGTCCAAAGAAAAGCAGGTAATTATATTTATCATCAAGGTATAAGCTATTTATTGCCAAGGACTTATCCTCGATATCGCCATAATGATCATATAATGGATGAGGTGAAAAGCGTTTAGGTTTGTTTCTTTTATCTAATTTTCCAACGTCAGCCAGAACCGATTTAGAAAGAGCCACGAAAGCATCCATTGATTTAACGAAACCAGGAGGCAGGAGCCTGTCAAGTACAGTCTTCTCATGAGGCAACATATTATGGATCAAGCCAATACATTTAGAAGTCTTATTCTTGGATATTATTTTCGCCATTCTGCTATAACATGGAGCAAAAAACGACATCCAATAAGCAAAAATCACAATATCAGTTTTTTTTGCTCTTATCTCGAGAGCCGTTTTTCGCCATGAGAAAGGATTTACGGAGTTTATTTTTCTTAATATATTAAAATTTTCAGGAGCCTTAGCATCGGAATATTGTGTTTTTCCTGGGAAAAGGAAAGAAGGATATTGTAAGGTAAAGGTATAAGCCTCAACATCAAACTTTTCAGCGACAAACTCTGTCGCCAGACGGTCGGTAAAAGCCGCAATTCCTCCCCTATACGGATGCGCAGGTCCTACAATTATTATCTTCATTATATTTTATGTTTTCTTAGTAAAAGACTCAAAAATTTATCAATAATATCATTGATCTGTTGTGATATTTTGGTTTTATATATAATATAAAGTCCTATAAATGAAATAATTAAAGTTCTAATCATTGCATCAAGGATCAATCCTATCATTTTTATGTCGAACAAATTTATGACAATTTCCGAGATAAACATTCTCATAATCCAATTAATAACAAATAACGATGATATTATAAGGATCATATAAGAATGTTTCAAAGAAAAAGGAGATATTTTAAGTTTAAAATATACTAATGTCAATAGAATTGCATAATACAGAATGTAAGACAATAAAGAAGCCATTGCTGAGCCTTCCATTCCATACAATGGTATAAGTTTGATATTCAAGAATATTGCAGATAATGTCAAGATTATTGTTAGCAAAAGAGAGTGATAATAGTATTTTGAATAACTCAGTACCGTTGCTCCTACATTTAATGAGGTATTGACAATTTTCACCAAAGAGAGTATAAGCACCACCCATTTTGCCTCGACATAAAGATTACCATTAGGTATTATATCGTAGATCAGTTCGATATTTATCCATATAATGAGAAATATAAATGTAGAGACAATAAACTGATGCAGTGATACATTTTTCACCAAAGCATTAACACTCTGAACATTATCATCTTTCATACCTTGAGAGATATGAGGGCGCGAGATTGCTGCCAGCGACCTATAAGGTATTTCGACTATGCTAGCGATATATACCGCAATAGTATTGATACCTGCCACTGCGAGTCCTAATTCTCCTGATACAAAAAAAGTGTTCAGCACCGGTAAGAGATTAGATGCCAATGATGTAGCTATAAGAAACAAGGTATAAAAGATAAAATCCTTACGTAACCATTTTGAGACGAAAGCCGGTTGTATTTTGAACGACACTTTTTTTAGGGAGAAAAGATAAATTATATTGAGTAAAGTAGCTATTCCGTATGTCATGCATAGAGCTATCACCATTCCGTCCAGACTAATGACATCGAATGCGAAGAGCAGATAAACTATCATTGTCATGAGGCGTATTCCCACTTCACGGATAAATTTAGGTATTACAATGCGCAGCAGCAGATTAGAATTTGTCTCAAAGACAGTGAGATACATCATAAAGAACGCCATTGGGATGACGAAATAGACGTAATTGACAAACAATTCAGAGTTTTTAGAGAAATAATTCTCTATAGGTTGTTTAAAGAATAAAAATAATATTGTAAAAACGGTAAATCCCAACAATGGTATCAGCACCGACCAACCGAAGAATCCGTGATCGCGTTCATTTTCATCTTTAAAATAAGGATAATAGCGCATTGCGGAGGTGCTTGTTCCCAACTGAGCCAGACTTGAAAGCAATATGGATGCATCGACGAGAACACGTGTCAAGCCGACTTCCTCGGTGCTGAGGTACTTGGTAACGATAAAAAAAGTCGTGAAGAATCCCACCAGAACGCCGAGATAATTCATTATCGATCCTTTTATTGTTTGACGAGCTACGACACCCATTTTAAAGTTGAAAGTTATTTTATTTTTGTCAGAATATTCTTAATAAATTTATTTGTCTGATAATCAGCGTCATTAAACACATGATAGAGTTCTGACATCAGAGGATATTTATCCAAATTTATGTTATTATCGTTAAGTTTCTGATAAAACACATCGACGGCTATACGACCTTCGAGCACCACTTTTTCAGATATTCCGCTGTTGAAGAATCCTTTTCCAATAAGAAGTCCAAGAGTTCTGTTACGGCTCATATCGTTGAGTGCCGTGAGGGAGAAGTCGCCGAAGCCGCAGTAGTTGAACATAGTAGTTTCTTTTCCTCCGAAGCTGATGATAAGATTACGCATCTCATTGATAGCCTTTGTTATAATAAGCGATCTCATATTAGCGGAGTCGAAGTTGGCATCGAGCATTCCTATTATGATAGCGTAGATATTTTTAAGGATGCTGGAGTATTCAACACCATTGACATCATTGGAGAAGTCGAAGCGGACGTTGGTATTTTCAAAAAGTTCATCGACAGCCGTGAAGTTATCGTTGAAATGAGATGCGAGCGTGAAGCCTGTCTCCTGGCGATTGATGATTTCGCGAGCAAAAGAAGGTCCTTTCATCATCATCAGAGGATTAGGAAGTATCTCCACGAGACAATCAGGAATAAGACGATAGTTCTTACCGAAACCTTTCGCCAGATTGACGATAATTGTATCAGGATTGATATAGTCTTTTTTTTCACAGAGATAATCCACGACAGCTGTTGAAGGAATTGCCATAAAAATTATCTCTGCATCTCTTAAAATATTTATATCTGTTGTAGCTTTTAAATATCTAGATAATTTCACATTAGGGAAATAGACAGCATTAAGACGTTGATTATTAATAGATTCCACGACTTCTTCCTCTATTGACAACAATGTGACATCATAGATGCCTTTTCTTGCCAAGACATTTCCCAATGCTGTAGCGATTGCTCCACTTCCGACAAAAACAATTTTATTCATAATCGTTGATTTTAGGCAAAATCACGAGAATTTTGCAGTTATTAATTCTTAATAAACTTCTTAACAATTACATTAGAATTTTCATCTTGCATTTTTACAAAATAAACACCTTTTGCCAAAGAACTTACATTTAAGACATTATCATTTATCTTTTCTGACATGACTATCTGTCCCAAAGAATTATATACACTAACAAGATTTACATCTTTTGCTGTTATATATATGATTTCTTTTGCAGGATTAGGATATATACCAAGTTCATCGGCATTTGATTCACCTATATAATCATGTTGACAGTCAATATAATAATCGGTCAGATGACCTACTTGAGGTTTGCCATCAGATTCATAAACCAAGACACCATCGTGTAAGATTTCGAAAGAACATTCCTCATCTTCATCAGAATAAGCCGCGTTGACATAATTCCAGAAGAAAGTAATAGTGTCATTATCAGGAACAGACACATTTATTATTGCTTCATTACCAGATTCCAAGCCGATTTTTTTCACCAAGACACCGCGAGAGTCGAGAATTGATAATGATGGTGAGAGCCAACCGTCATTGTCTGAGTCGTATAAATTGAATGTCATTTCACATGTAGGACCAGTCATAACAGTATCTATTACAGCTTTACCTTTCAAGCCGTCGCTCATAGGATAGATGATATAATAATTCACACCATTCTTATCTAATTGATCTTCAAACGACAAAGTCTCACCTGGCGCAGGGTTATTAAATGTATGCAAACGCTCGTAGTTACGTAATATTATAACGGAGTCTATTTCCTGAAGTTCGTCGTCATTAAGTTTCTGCGTTGGCACATCAAATGAAATCGTATTCACCAGATTATTATCATCTGTTTCATACATCACATTATCAACAGATTTTGGTTGTTCATAATATTGCATTATGGGCCTTAAGTTAAATAACACTTCATGACCAAATGGAAAATCGTGATATGTAAGATAGAAGTTATCTATTGCATAATATCCGTTATCGAAGCCCTGCCAGCCCCAATTGAAGTGGAAGAGATTATTCTCATCGTAGCCTGAACAGACAAATGCATGACCGCCATCAGGACCGAAAGCCGAATAATAAAGAGGTTCTCCCCTATCAATACTTTCGCGCAACATATTCTCCCATTCAGGGAGGCCACCTTCAACATTATCAAGATATGTTGTATATAAGTCACATTCGTAGCGTAGGTAATATTTCATTGCCAGCGGGACGTATGCCGACCATGCGCCGCTGGCTGTAGGGCCGTACATCATTTCCACGCCAACGCCAGCATGAAATTGTAACAATGCGACTGCATCAACTTCGGCTTGAAAACTCGTATAATCCAAAAAATCAGGCATCAATTCGAATTGATAATTAGTTTCACCGAAATTAACCTCTAACACACCATAATCACTTTGATATGAATGCGAGCCTTCTCCAACCTGAGGCCATTCCCAATAATTCATAATCTGAGCCATGGCATTTGCCACGCAGCCAGATTTCACATGACCTCCGTATCCGGCAGGATCTTCAGGGCACATGGAGTTATAAATATCCGACTGATTCCATGTTGTAGTAACGAGAGGAGGCACAGAGCCGTCTGTTTTATTATAAGACAACTTTCCAGATGTTTTGAGCGATTCCCAGTCTTTTCTAGCATTGTCGCATCTCTCCAAACCGTTTTGATAGACATATTCTGCGGTGGATATATAATTTTGGAAGAATGCGTTAAGGCTTGGATTAACACTTTCCGTGTTAAAAGCATTATTTTCGGAATAACCTAATATTGGACGCATTCTATCATCGGCGGAGACTATCACGAAGCCTTTTTCATTGGCGGAGAACACATAAAAAACAGGCAGCCCACTGGTGGTAGTTGCTGTATACGAAAGCCTTAAATCATTGGATTTCAATTCTGTATTATATGTTAAGAATTTTAAACCAAGAGATTTTGCTGTGTTAACATCAACATTATCTGCAAGAAGGCTCAACGTTGTAAGAGCCATCATGATAAAAGTAAAAAAGACCTTCTTCATAGTTTTGATATTTAAACCACAAAGATAGGTCTTTTATAATTATTTATCAAGAATTATTTAGTTTATTTCAAGAAAATCTGAAATTACAATAAAGAACATTTGATTCTTCTGCTTGTATCTGTCTCTCCTAATGTTATCTCTACTTTAATAAAATGTTCCGGCATCAGAGGATCAATAAGTTCGGGCCATTCTAAAAGGCATAGACTTCCACCATAAAAATAATCTTCGTACCCGATATCGAACACTTCTTCTAAACTTTTTATTCTGTAGAAATCGAAATGGAAAATCGAATCGAGAGTATCTGTTTGATATTCATTAACCAAAGCGAAAGTAGGACTATTGACTTCATCTTGAACTCCGAGTTTTTTACACAGATTTTTGATGAGCGTTGTTTTTCCCGCTCCCATGGTTCCATATAAAGCTATGATATTTGATTTATCTCTCCACTCTATCAGTAGATCAGACACTTGAGACAGGTCTTCAATATTATTTATTTCAAAAATTCTTTCTTCATTCATAATCATTTACTTTTCAGGAATGCAACAGGAACCAGCATCTCATTCATGGAGATGCCACCATGTTGGAAGGTGTTTTTATAATAATTTACGTAATAGTTATAATTGTTCGGATAAGCGAAAAAGTCGTTTGCTCTAGTAAATACGTATGATGTACTCACATTGACTTTAGGAAGGAAGACCTTTTCCGGGTCGCGCACCTCAAAAACCTCTTTCGCATTGTATTTCAGGCTCTTACCGTATTTATAACGAAGATTGGTATTGACAGCTTTGTCACCGAGAATCTTAACAGGATTTTTAACCCATACTGAGCCATGGTCGGTTGTAACTATCACATTACATTGTTTTTGAGAGATGAATTTCATAATATCAAAAAGAGATGAATGTTCAAACCATGAAAGCATCAATGAACGGTATGCTTGCTCATCGGCAGCCAGTTCTCTGATAATCTCCATCTCAGTGCGAGCATGCGACAACATATCAACGAAATTATACACTATCACATTGAGTTTATTCTGCATCAGATTAGGCATTTGTTCGAACAATTTCTTTCCTGCGGCAAGGTTAAGAACCTTGTTATAAGAATACCTGACATTCTTTCCAAAACGACGCAGCTGTTCTCCTAGCAGTTCTCCTTCATATTGATTCTTAGTACCTTCATCTTCTTCATCGACCCAATATTTAGGAAAGCGGCGACGAATTTCAAGAGGCATCAAACCCGCAAAGATAGAGTTACGCGCATATTGAGTTGTCGTTGGCAGAATACTATAGTAAATATCGTCGTTTTCCGTACGGAAATACGGTTCCAACAAAGTCTGTATCGATTTCCATTGATCGTAGCGCAGATTATCTATAAGGATGAAAAACAATGGCTTATCGCCTTCATCGAGGCGAGGAATAACCTTATCACGTATCAAAGTATGTGACTGCGTCGGTTTATCCTCGTTTTTACCTTGTATCCAGTCGATATAATTACGTTCCACATAACGGGAGAAAAGGTTATCAGCTTCCAGTTTCTGCATTGAAAGGATTTCCTTGATACCTTCGTCGTTAGATTTCTGAAGTTCCAACTCCCAGCGAGTCAGATTCTTATAAACATCAATCCATTCATTATAATTGAGATTGTTGTTTATCTCCATACCGATTTTACGGAATTCCTGTTGATATTTGGAAGTCGATTTCTCATCGACGAGCTGTTTCTGTTCGAGGTTTCTCTTCAAGGAAAGAAGAATCTGGTTCGGATTCACAGGCTTGATAAGATAATCCGCTATCTTACTGCCGATGGCGTCTTCCATGATACTCTCTTCCTCGCTCTTGGTAATCATCACGATAGGAAGATTCGGAAACTCCATCTTAATTCTTTCCAAAGTCTCGACGCCGGAAATGCCGGGCATCTGCTCATCTAAGAAAACTATATCAAAATGACGCTCACGAACCAAGTCGATGGCTTCGCTACCATTGTTGGTCGTAACGACTTCATAACCTTTCTTTTCAAGAAACATAATATGCGGTCTGAGAAGTTCTATCTCATCATCAGCCCAGAGGATACTTGTTTTTACCATAGTCATTTTTATTGTCAACAGTCAACGGACAACAGACAACAGTCTTCGTCCACATAATTAATCACTTCGTAATTTTAACGACGTAATTTTAAAAATGTTTTACAAAAGAAATATTTTTTAATGACAACAGACAACGGACAACAGTCAACAGTCTTCGTCTATATTTTTTTCACATCGTGACTTTCAATTCAGTCTAACAGTAAAATATCATTTCTTTTCTTTCGATTTCAAAACGAGAGCCTTCGCTTCTTCTTGTAATCTTGCTTCTTCTTCTGTTGTTGGAGTGATGACGATTCCGTGAGGTTGCGGCACGGTGTCGTCATTGACGTGTACGAAAGTTGCGAAACCGTCACAGAAAATTCTTTCCGGAGTCTTATTACAAGTGACTTTGGTATAAACTGTCAATGTACTTCTTCCGTTGGCGATTACAGTACTTTCAAAAGAAAGAGCGTCGCCAGCATAGATTGGATGTAGGAACTCCAATCCGTGAACTTTCAGACACACAATATGCTGAGGATTGATATATTCTGCAACAGCGATAAATGATGTTTCTACGAACCACTCAGCACATCTTCCTGCGAAGAATGTCTTGTGGTGATTAAGGTCTTCACTTTTGACCAGTCTTTGTGATAATGCTTTTTGTAACATGATTTTTAAGCTTTTAGCCATGAGCTTTTAGCCATGAGCCATGGATTTTGCCCAGAACTCACTGCACATTGCTCACTGCAATTTATATTTATTTTAATTTTTCATTTTCAATTTTCAACTTTCAATTCGTTTCAGACGCATCAATTACATCGTGTTTATTTTCAGTGGTGTAATTGACACGTCTCTACCATCTTTAAATTGTTAATTGTCAATTGTTAATTCATTTTTTAGACGTGTCAATGTTTTTTTTCATTTTGCAGGTCACATTGACGCGTCTCTACTTTCTCAATTTCTAAGACGTGTCAATGTTTTTTTTCATTTTGCAGGTCACATTGACGCGTCTCTACTTTCTCAATTTCTAAGACGTGTCAATGTTTTTTCATTTTGCAGGTCACATTGACGCGTCTCTACAATCATTCCTAATTCCTAATTCCTAATTAATCTTACAATGTCCCTCGCAATCATAGCGTTCTCCCCTATTTCCTTTGCAGCTTTGTCGCCGGCTTTTCCGTGAAGATAGACGCCGAGCAAGGCAGATTCTTCAGGAGAATAACGTTGTGCGAGAAGCGATAATATCATTCCTGTGAGAACATCTCCGCTGCCAGCCGTCGCCATTCCAGGATTTCCCGTAGAGTTGAAGAAACACGTTCCATTAGGAAATGTAATGGCTGTATGCGCGCCTTTCAACACAATGATGATATTATGAGTAACAGACATATTTCTCTGAAGTTCAAGACGCTCGTATGAATTGTAAGTCCTTCCGAACAAACGCTCGAACTCCTTTGGATGCGGCGTAAGAATAGTGTTGTTCGGCAAAAATGAAATCCAGGTCGGATTATCAGCGATTATATTCAGAGCATCGGCGTCCAACACCAAAGGCTGCGTCGCCTCTTGAATTATCTTTTTCAGAAGAATTGCCGTCTCAGGATTTTTTCCTAAACCCGGACCGACACCGATTGCTGTATAAGGAAGAATATCTTCAATTTCAGTACAATGCGTTTCAGACTTATCGATACTCGTCATCGCTTCGGGGAGATAGATCTGCATCGGGAGCAAAGCATCTTTCGGAAGATGAGCCGTAAGAAGTCCGACACCTGTCCTGAGACACGCCTCCGCTGAGAGAAGAGCGGCACCTGTCTTGCCCGAAGAACCCGCCACCAACAAAGCGTGACCGTAAGTGCCTTTATGCGAGAACTTTGTACGTTTGCGCAATATCGGCATCGCCATGTCTTCCGTAGTGTAGAAATTCAAAGTCTCAACATTATCGATATAATCTTTATGTAAGCCAATATCTAAAATTTCCCACTGTCCTACATAGACATCATTTTCCGGAAACATGAAAGCGAGCTTTGGAAATTGGAAACTCAATGTGTAATCGGCTTTGAAGATTGACGGTTGACTGTTGTATTTTTTAGACGTGTCAATTACATATTGCTTATTTTCATGGTGTAATTGACGCGTCTCTACTTGTTGACTCGTTGTCTCGTTGTCTCGTTGTCTTTCCCAAAGTCCCGATGGAATATCGATTGCGATTCTGATTGCGTTGTTATTATTCAGATGTGAAATAAGTTCTGCTGCAAAACCTTCTATATTTCTATTCAAGCCCGAACCGAAAATCGCATCAACGATAATATCCTTATCATTTATCAAAGGGAAGTCGTCCTCGGAGAAAATATCGTACATTGGAGTCTCGGTTTCTTCTTTCAAACGATTGAAATTCATCTCACAGTCGCGGCTCATTTTGTCTGAAACACGTACGATAAACACTTCTGGAATTATTCCCGTGAAATATAACATCCTCGCGAGAGCGAGACCATCGCCTCCATTATTACCGACACCACAAAAAATCTTAACATTCACTTCCTTAGTCTTGCAGCGTTTCATAAACCAATCATAAACCATAGAAGCCGCACGTTCCATCAAGTCGATGGAATCAATAGGTTCATTTTCTATCGTATAAGCGTCAGCTTCTCTTATCTTATCAACAGGAAGTATCTTCATTTTATCGGAAATTTTGTTTTTACAAAGATAATAAAAGTCAACAGACAACTGACAACAGTCAACAGACTTTTTTTGTTTAAAACTTTTGGGTTAAAATCTAAAGCGGTTTTATGTTTAGAGTTTCAAGTTCAAGATTTATTTTGTAAATATTTCTCCCTGCCTTAAACCATTTTTAAACTTCCAATTGTACATTGTTAATTGTTCATTGATTTGGGCGTTCCGGCTACGCCGTCGGGCTTTCCGCTATATCTTTGCTCGCTCTCCCCGCTCCCAAAATCCCGACCGCTCCCCGTTCCCCGTTCCCCGTTCCCCGTTCCCTGTTCCCCGCTCGCAAAGGATGCCGCTCCAATCCCTAACGCAGAAGGCAGGCGTTACACACTATCGTGCTTCACACCTGCCTGTATATTCTGTCGTCCCTAACGGGACTTAAACGAGTCAAATGAACTGAATGTATGAGACTTATCAAACTCTCCTTGCGTCGAATTATGATGCGTCTCTACCTTTATTCTGAAATTCCAAAGATGAATTATTCAATTAAACATTATTCCCATTTCTCTCCTCTGATCACTGGCATAAGATTCTGTTGGATGAAGTCGGAATAGGAAATCAGCGAACAAGTGTTTTTATGCCATTCATATTTATCAATTATATCCTTTACAGATATTGACTGTTTCAATCTTGCATT
>SUWT01000123.1 GCA_015061335.1 Lentimicrobiaceae bacterium
TATGCACCATGATTTTTATAATCGATCAATTTCTTCACTATTGCTGCTGCCATGTTTTATAGACTTGAATGAATTAAACACGTAGCGTAATGACAAGGTTATATTTCTGCTGTCCGCATTATTGAATTGTTGGTTACGAATATATCCATAATTCGTTTCCCAGTTTCCTGTTGCTTTATTAAGAATATCATTTACCTGTAAATTGATGAATAAACGATTTTTTTTAGGGATAATTGACAGATTACATCCCAAATTGTGAGTTGCGCTATATGTGTCGGCTTTATCATATGATTTTGATTGAAAGATATAACTTACTGCGAAATCGACTATTTTACCAAGTTTCCAGTTGGTAAATATTTGTGCGTAATACGAAGGTGTGGAACGATACAAAGCTCCATCTCTGTAGGAAATTTTTGCATTTGGGACCAAAATACCAGTACTAAAATTAATAGTATGACGATTAAATAAGTAGTCTGAGTATGTAAGCATTCCTGAGAATTGGCCAAACTTTTTAAGATTTGCATAGGTATATTTCAACACTTGATTGTTTGTTTCATCTGGGATGCTGCATGAAATGCGGCAGTTCCTTAGAAGATTGTATTCAAACTTCACATTGAATTTGTTCTTCCAAGTTATATCAAAACCAAAATCATATTTGATTGTAGGTTTTAACAGGGGATTCCCAATTATATATGAATACTGATTAAGATAAGTAACAATAGGAGTTAATTCGCCAAACGAAGGTAGAGAAACCTTATTGGTTCCCGAAAGGGAGAAATGTAAATCTTCTGATGGTTGATATGAAATTGATAATGATGGCAAAAAGAATAAATCTTTATAATCCTTTTCACCTTGTACTGTATAACTACATTCTTTACTAAACCATTCACTTCGCAAGCCAAGTAACATCGTTATTTTTTGCCATCGAAAACTGCCCTCTGCATAGAAAGCACATCGATTTTCATGAAATTTGTATTGAGAAGATATGTCGTTTTCCTTTGAATCATTCATGTTATATACATGGCTATAACGCATACCGGTGATCAACTTGATGGATTTACTGAAGCTGTGTTCGTATTCAGTGAGAAACGAATAAATATTGTATTTTCCTTGAAAATCCAAATAGGTTTGCTTCTCGGATTCTATAGAATTTTCCAAGGCCTGACTATTATCCTTGCTGTTTTGGTAAAGGTAATCAGCCGTAATTCGAAGATTATTATTGGAATCAAATTCAGCCGAATAATCTAAAGTCACCAAATGCTGCTGTTCTTTATATTTCCCAGTTCTTTGAATATCAAAATTTTCTTGACAGGAATTAGAAGTGTACTGCATGAAGGAAGAATAAACAGGCTTATTCAACGAATAGTACCCTGAATATTTCAGGGCAAGGGTACTCGTCTTAATTTTAGTTTGAGTACCGATGTTCCAATCATGAGACTGCCGATTGGAGGATGTCGTATCCATAAAAAACCTTTCAAACTCATTGCCAGTCTGATAACTTTCTTCTATTTGTTTGGAATATAATGTATTTTTTCTTCTTCTGAAACTATACCCAAAGTCAATCAATGTGCCATTGATCTTATTTTGAGAATTAAAACCTATTTTACCAGAATAGTGACGCGCCCAAGTGGTTGTATTATAAATGGTCAGTGCAGGCTTTTCTGACGTAGTTTTTATGTCTAATACAGAAGAATAACGGGAGTCATATTTGGCTCCTGGCATATGATCTACTATAATCTCTTTTATTTGTGATGGTTGCAAAGAGTTTATCTCATCCATACTTTTTATTTCCCTTCCGTTAATAAGAAGAAGTACCTGACCTTTTCCGAAATACGTCAACTTGTTATCCGTTTGAAAGACACCCGGAATATTGTTCAACAAACTTTGCACATCGGGAAGTTTTGAAAGGTAAGTTTGTTTAACATTGATATGTAATTGATTGTTTTTGTAGGTGGTAACATTACGAATAGTTCTTATCACAACCTCATCCAATTCCAATGTTAATAAAGACAACTGAATGCTATCCAAATCAATATTACTTTTTACATCCAATGATATTTTTTTTATTTGATACCCCACATGGCTCACATTCAGTATATAGGAATTTTCAGGAATGTTTTCCAACAAGAATCCATGTTCTGTACTGATACTTTGCGCAATAATTGAATCGTTAAGACAAAGTAGCACATGAGCACAAGGTATTACGAGCCCATCTGTATCACAAACAATACCTTTAATGGTGTTTTGTGAGAACAAGATGGTTCCCTGAAAAAATAATAGTATAAATAATGCGAAACGTAAGTTATGTTTTATTTTATTCATCGTAATATTATATCTATATAATCACAATCTAAAAATATCTCAGCAACTATACTACTTAATTATCCTCATGTTTATTGTGGTTGTTATTTTATATATACATCATGATATGGGTCTGGGGCAAATGGGCAAGCAGGATCTGGAAAATCCCAATTTTCCGTTCCGTAGGCAGATATAACTTCTTTCCAACATACACCTCCCATTTTCTGCCGACAATCAATGAAATACTTGCATGTCTTACAGTGGCTTTTATCAGATAAAGTGCTTTGCTGCAAATAATACAAATTCAGTGCTTTTTCTGAGTTCCAAATCTCTGCTAATGATTGTCTAGTAATATCACCTACAATGAAATGCGGATTCCAATAAAGTTGTTCGCAAATAGTTACTTGACCATCTGGCAATACAAACAATGAAGAATAATTCGCAGTACATAATCTACGATTCTTAAAAAAATCACTTGAGTGTATCTGACGTTTGGCTGGTTTTCCCGTTGTTAGAGCAAGTGAAGAGTGTCTTACCGGTAGATCAAAGTGATTGCTATTAAAGAAATTGCTTAATTTTTGTAAATCTTCACTTTTTGCTCTGTAATGAATAAAATCCTCTTCACCTTTAGGTATTGAATAGGTCGCAGGATCAATTCTCCAAACTTTTATATTACGTTTATTTTTTATATAATCGTAAATGCTCTTCATGTCAATAACATCAGAATTCTCACTTGATATTATAGAATGAATAACAGTTTCTATATTATATTTTTCTAATAAATCAAGAGTTAATAAGATTTTGTTATAATAATCTTCTTTTCTGTGTACTATTTTTAGTAAATTTTTCTTTATCAATGTGTCTAAAGATATTTGTATATCTTTTACTCCAATGGATTTCAGAAATGAAATATCGCTTTCTGACAATTCTACTTTGGTGGAAAGAAATGGCGTATAGCCATTTTTATATAATAATTTAACTATATCTCTCCAATTTTTATGTGTGAATATATCGCCACCTATAATATCTACGGAACGAACCTTGAGTTGAACAGCTTCATTGACAATCTTTTCTACTAACGGAAGTGGTAATGATGCATTTCTTTTCTCTTTGGTCGCATAACAATATAGACAATCTGTTTTACATTTTGTTGTTATCATAAGCATGACATCATTTATCATTTGATGCCTACCAAATGATATGTTTAGTTGAGAGTATGTAAAATCACTAGGTTGATATTGGTGGCGAGGAAGTATTTTTTCTGTTTCAGAACGAATTATTGTTCGAGGAGGGAAATAAACAGTTTTATTATCAAAGACAATCTTGATAAAATTTTCATTTTCGGTTATTTTATCTACAAATTTCTTTACTAAGACTTTGTCTATATGTAAATAATTAGCGGCTCTATTTATAGAGGATTCGTAATCATCTCCATCAAAGCAGGAAAGTATCATCGCAAAAATAGGATGAAGTATAATATTATAGCGTTCAGATTCTTTAGCCCTGACTTCATCTTTAACTTGTAGGAAAGCTCTGCCATTATCTGGTTTGAGGATATAATATGGATTTAATATTGTTCTCATTATGTATTGAATATATGTGAATAATTAAAGTTTTTTTTGCAGGATGACAAATTGCCATCCTGCATTTGTTCGCATCTTGCGAGTTTTTTAAGTATGGGTCTGGCAACTCTGCGTTTTGTTGCACGAACTGCATCCCGTTACTGATAAAAATTCATCACTCTCAAGAGCTTGGCCTGGTTTTGTAAGGCTTCCACTACAACTGGAAGACATAGTACCGCCTTTAATCTCAGACATTTCACTAGCTAACAAATTTAAAGCTTCTTTTTGAAGTGTCAAATTTTCATTGTGCACATCTTTGTCCATGACATTTATTTTTTATGTTTTACCTACTCATAAGCTTTTCAGTTTCCGCTCCTTTTATCCAGTCTGGTCTGTGGGATTATTGTCGACTCTAATCTTCCTTGTTTGAATGTGCAACACAATGTATTGTAGATATTCATCGTTCTCGATAACTCAACCATTGTAAACTTACCCTGAGGA
>SUWT01000037.1 GCA_015061335.1 Lentimicrobiaceae bacterium
TAATAGTTGTTAAAGATGACATCCTAACAAGAAAAGACGAAAATGGTATTATAACCATGGGATTAAAAGATTTTATCACAAATAAAAATAGTATTGATAATATCTAATTTTTATCATTAAATTTGCATTCATCGAAAATCATTAATACATATTAATATTATGAACAGAAAACTTTTAAGCGTGATTGCATTGAGCATTATGACTTTGGCTTCTTGTTCTAACAACGAGAAACCTGCTACACAAAGCAATCCATTCCTTTCCGACTACGGAACTCCTTTCGAAACACCTGCTTTCGACAAGATCAAAAACGAACATTATCTTCCTGCTTTCGAAGAAGGTATGAAACAACAAAAGGCTGAGATTGACGCCATCGTGAAAAATAGAGCGGTGCCAGACTTCCAAAACACAATCTTGGCTTACGACAAATCTGGCGAACTATTAGATAAAGTCGGCAACATTTTCTTCAACCTTATGGAATGTTCTTCAAATGAAGAGATGCAGAAGATAGCTGCCGAGATTATGCCTAAGATGTCGGCTCACGGTGATGAAATCTCAATGAATCCTCTTCTCTTTGAAAAGGTGAAATATGTCTATGACAATCGTCACAACATGAACTTAGACGACCAGCAGATCCGCGTCGTGGAAAAATATTACAACGATTTCATCCGCAGCGGCGCCGGTTTGAACGATGCCGACAAGGAAACTCTCAAAGGCATTAACGAAAGATTGTCGTTGTTAAGTCTTCAATTCGGCAACAACCTCCTCGCTGAAAACTCATCTTTCAAACTTGTAGTCGATAACGAGAAAGACTTGAGCGGTCTCCCACAGTCAAGCATCGACGCTGCAGCAGAACAAGCCAAGAAAGACGGCATGGAAGGCAAATGGGTATTCACTCTTTCAAAACCAAGCCTTATTCCTTTCCTTCAATATGCTCATAACCGTGACCTTCGTGAGAAGATTTATATGGGCTACGTGATGCGTGGCAACAACGACAACGCTAACGACAACAAGGAATTAATTGAAGAGATGTCTAAGCTTCGTCTTCAGAAAGCCAAACTCTTAGGTTATGAAGATTATGCTTCTTACGTACTTGAAGCTAATATGGCAAAAGACGTCCCTACCGTCGATAAATTCCTCGCCGACTTATTCAAGCCTGCTGTCAACGTTGCGAAAAAAGAATTGAAAGAATTACAGAAAATTGCTGGCGACACCAAAGTTGAATCATGGGATTGGTGGTATTATGCAGAAATGTTGCGCAAGGCAAAATACGATTTCGATGAAAACGAATTGAAACCTTATCTATCCTTGAACAATGTACGTGATGGCATGTTTATGGTCGCCAACAAATTATACGGCATCACTTTCAACCAACGCACTGATATTCCTGTCTATTTCGACGGCGTTGAAACTTGGGAGGTAAAAGAGAAAGACGGTTCACACATCGGTATCATCTATTTAGACTATTATCCACGCGACAGCAAGAGCGGCGGCGCATGGTGCACAAGCTTCCGTGAAGCAGGCTACGACATCGAAGGTAACAAAATTACTCCATTGGTATCTTTAGTATTGAACTTCACTCCTCCAACAGGCAACACTCCTGCCCTTCTCAGCTGGGATGAGACAGAGACCTTATGGCATGAATTCGGTCACGGATTGCACGCTTTGTTCTCAGACGGCAAATATTCCAGAACATGCGGCAACGTGCCTCGCGACTTCGTTGAACTTCCTTCACAAGTGATGGAAAACTGGGCTGGCGATCCTGAAGTATTACGTATGTATGCAAAGCACTGGCAAACAGGCGAAGTCATTCCAGAAGAGATTATCAACAAATTAGAAAACAGCGGATTGTTCAACCAAGGCTTCGAGACAACAGAATTCTTAGCAGCAGCCATCTTAGACATGGAATATCATAAGTTAAAGGAAATTGATGACGACTTCAACGCTGCCGAATTTGAAAAAGCAAAGATGGATGAAATCGGCTTGATTGACGAGATATATCCACGTTACAGAAGCACATATTACGCACACATCTTCTCTGGCGGTTACTCAGCAGGTTATTACGTATATTACTGGGCAGCAGTCTTGGATTCTGACGCTTTCAACTATTTCAAAGAATCGGGCGACTTGTTCAACCCAGAGTTGGCAGCTAAGTTCAGACAACACTGCTTGCAAGAATGCGGCAACGACGAAGGCATGGTACAATACAAGAAGTTCCGCGGACAAGAGCCAAGTAACGAGCCATTCCTGAAGAAACATGGACTTAAATAACGTCCGTGAAACGACACGAAAATAACACGAACAAAAAAAGAGCCCGCGGGCTCTTTTTTTATTGATAATTGTCATTATAAAATTCCTAATCAATTCATTAGTTTCTTCACAGCTCTCATAAGCTCTCCTATAAACAATACAGGGAAGGTACCTACAAAGATATAGACCCAGTCTATCGCCTTCATAGGAGACACATTAAACATCTCACCACCGAAAGAAACTATGAGATATTGACCTCCAATAATAATTAACAATGCTAATCCGAAACCAGCAATTACATCTTTATTAAACAATCCTTTCAATGCCGAATGTTCGCTATGGAACGCTTTAGCATTAAACAAATTCCAAAATTGTAAAAACACAAATATTGTGAAGATAAATGTCTGTTCAATAGCTGTAATACCGGAAGAGGCACTGAAATTGAAATAATTTCTGAAATACTCCGCAAAAGAGAAATCCGACAAAGTCGTCACATCGATATGTTTAAAATATTGAACGAGACCGAACATGAACAAGACGAAGAAGATGCCTACGCCAAAAATTTGCCATACCATTGGTTTTGTAATAATATTGGCTTCTCTACTACGAGGTTTCTCTTTCATCACTGACTCTGATGGAGGTAATGATGCGAGTGCCAATGCTGCGAAGGTATCCATAATAAGATTAACCCAGAGCATTTGTGTTACAGTAAGAACCATTTCAGTTCCAAGTAAAGCACCCAACATAACAATAAGACAGGCTGCCACATTGATTGTCATTTGGAACACAACGAAGCGTTGAATATTGATATACAATGATCTACCCCACATCACTGCACGTGCGATACTATTAAATGAGTTATCCAGTATAGTGATGTCGGAGGCCTCTTTAGCCACTGTAGTACCATCGCCCATTGAGAGGCCGACTTGTGCAGCTTTCAAAGCGGGAGCGTCATTGGTACCATCTCCTGTAACAGCGACCACTTCACCTTCACTTTGTAACAATCTAACAAGGCGTTCTTTATCCATAGGGCGTGCCCTAGACATAATTTTAATATTATGTATCACAGAGAGAGCCTCCTCATCCGATAATGCCTCCCAGTCTTTACCTGTAATATGATTAACATCTTTGGAATCTGTTCCAAGCCATAATCCCAACTGACGACCGATTTCGATAGCAGTTCCCGGTGTATCACCTGTCACGATCTTAACATCAATACCTGCCGACATACAATTTCTCACTGCTTCCGCCACATCTCCACGAATCGGGTCTGCAATGGCTACTACACCCAACAATATAAAGTTCTCTGCCACAAGATCATCGGTATTAGGATCAAAGGATTGTTCATCAGGATCTCCGATTTTGTATGCGAATGCAAGAGTACGCATCGCTTTACCTTGATATTCCATCAATTGTTTCTCAACATCCAAACGATATGGGGTAATATCGACATTTCCTTCAGGAGTAGATATTTTATTACAATGTTTTAACAGAATTTCAGGAGCACCTTTAACATAGAAAATAGGTTTTCCCATAGATGGTGACTCAACAATAGAAGCCATAAACTTATATTTAGTAGAGAACGGAACCTGTTGATACATCTTCACACCTTCTCTGATATTCATATAGTCAACGCCTTGCTTGTTAAGCCATAATAACAAAGCACCTTCTGTTGGATTTCCGATTGCTTTAATTTTTTTCTCATCGCTGAAATCCAGGAATGCAGTAGTATTAAGAGCTAGACTTTCTTTAATAAGATTACTAATCTCATTACCAGACAACTGTTTCTCAGGAAGAGCGAGGAAGCTCATATCATTGACGCTCATTTGATTTTGAGTAAGAGTTCCTGTTTTATCTGTACATATTACTGTTGCAGCACCCATAGTCTCACATGCATGCATTTTTCTAACAAGATTATTAGCTGTAAGCATACGTTTCATACTCAAAGCCAGACTCAATGTAACGCTCATAGGCAATCCTTCCGGCACCGAAACAACTATTATTGTCACAGCCATCATCAAGGTATTCAACAGATATTGTGCAAAGCCCAACCATTCAAATGTTTCTCCAGAAATAAAGAACATAACAATACGCATCACCAAGATGATAGATGCTATACAATAACTAGCTATGGTAATAATTTTTCCAAGATGATCTAACTGATTATCAAGAGGAGTTTTAATATTATTATCAATTTGAGAACCTTTATATACTTTTCCCCATTCTGTTGCATCGCCGACCTTATCAACTATCATAACACCATGACCATCAATAACTTTACTTCCACGAAGAACATAATTTGAAGGATAAGTGGCATCATGTTTAAAATCTTTCGGGTCTATGGTTTTGGTTGCCATAGGTTCACCTGTCAGGTCTGACTCATTGACTTGCAATGAAAAGGCATCGACAAGTTCTCCATCGGCGGGCACCTCATCACCGGTTTCGATGATAACCACATCACCTACAACTATTTCTTTACGTCCAATAAGAGTGATATTACCATTACGAACCACCTTAACTTCTTCATCATCACTGACTTTATTAAGAACCTCAAATTTTTTGTTAGCACTAACCTCAAAAGCGAAACCTATACATGTTGCGAGCATTATAGCCACAAAAATTCCCAAAGGTTCAAACAAGACAGAGAATCCTTCATCATGAGCGAAAAACTCATATAAGGAAACACCTATTGATAACGCCAATGCTATCAATAATATCCTGATAATAGGATCTGTAAATTTCTCCAAAAACTGATGCCAAAGAGATTCTTTCTCTGGCGGCGTCAAAACATTAGAGCCATATTTTTTGCGGCTTTCTTCTACCTGTTCGTTTGTTAAACCTTTGTGTATCATTTTTATAATCAGATTGGTTATTAAATATTCATCATAATAAACATTATTGCCTAATGATTTGCTTTATTAGAAATGCAAATTTAAGTTTTTTATCGAATTATTATGTCAAAAATATAACATATTCAAGATATTTCTTGTTTTTATCACTTAAGATATAAAAAGGGAGAGTAATCCACTCTCCCTCCAATATAAATAATATGAAAAAAAATGAATCTTTTAAAAATTATAGTTTACTCATTTCTTCTTCAAGAACTTTTTTGAATTTTTCATATTCGAAGTCAGTTCTCAATTGTTCATCACCTGATATTTTCTCTGACAATGCGTCCATGATAGATTTTCCTGTAAGTTCAACACAAACGTAGCATATTGTATTACCAGGTGTACTACCAGGCATTGTACCTTCACATATTATCATAGTACCTTTAACTTCTTGTTTAACGATGGTACGGGCTAAGTCTTGGATACGTTGTTTAAAGTCACTATCAGCATTTGTGATATATTCACTAGTATAGTTATCCACAACACGTTCGATAACAGCCTCAGCTTGTGAAGCCAATTCTGCTCTAGCTGTATTAGCAGCCATAAGACGAGCCTGTTGAATTTGTCTGTCACTACTTGCGACATGTTGTCCTAAATAGCGAAAAACATCAGAAGTCGATCTACAATCAGAACAAGGTTGTGTTGATGTTGGTGTTGTAACAACTTCTTTTTCAGGACCACAGGAAGACATCATTAATACCATCAATGCTGTTCCTAACAATAAAGAAATCTTTTTCATTTTTTTAAATTTTAATTTCGCCTACTCTAGCTTTTCGGCTTCCGCATATAAATTTTAAATTATTTCCAATCTATTGGCACATCTCTCATTTCAACTGAACATCCTTCAAGTTCGAACGATATTGCAGTAAGTTTAGAATTCTTAGATGGCAACATCTGTCCTATTTCCCAGCTTGTTTTTTGAGTAATGTCCGTCAAACTATTGTAGTTACCTATCGACCATTTTGAGAACTTATCCCCTTCTTGATTAAATGCAATGAAATCACCTATAGATATATTTCTATTTATCTTATGATTGGTAAATTTTATTGTAATATTCACTTCTTGTGATGATTTATTACCTTCAAGAGAAACAAATTCAACTGTAATTTCATCAGGGCATGAGTTAATTATCTGAACACCAGATTGTTCCACCACCTCTTCAACTTTAGGTGTGATGACAGTCTGCTGTTGTGTCTGCGTTTGCTGTTGTTTCTTCTTTTTTGTAATAGGTTTTTCCGGTTCAGAACTCCAATTCTCATTTACCTTTAGAGTTTGGTTTAAAGGATCCTCAACTTGTGCAAAACAATTATCGACACAAGAAACTACGAGTAATAAGGAAAGTAATAAGAATATCTTTTTCATATCAAAAATTATAAGTTAATAAGTATTTTTTTCATAAGTTTTCTATCACCAAAATTAAATCTAGCTGTGACATAATTATCATCCTGGGCATAACAATCAAAGGTATTCATCTGAATATCGATATTATACCCATCATTGCTAACATTAAAATCTCTTGCACAGTCTCCCGTAACCTTTGGCAATGATGTAGCTTTCAAACATCTTTCATCATATCTCAGCTGCAATACAATAAGATCTTTATTATTTTCAATTACTTCAACATGAATATCATCAATAAACTTATTGTATTGTTTAAGAACATTTTTAAGTCTGTAATATTTCAGATCACCATTATCCATTCCCTGCATCATCAATTTCATTTCATCGATATTTTTCAGTGCGACCGATATTTCTTCGATTCCATTTAATTGATTTTCAATTCCATCTATCTTATCGTTTATTTTTTTCTCATGTTTATTATATGCATCTATCAATTCTTCCAATTCCAACATTGAAAAAGGATAAAGTATATAATAATCGTAGTATGATTCATTTGTTTTCTTATTTACATAATATTCCCAATAAACCTGAGCTTTCGTAATGCTAATTCCTTGGAGTGCCGGCATTTTAGCTATTCTTGTTATTGTAGAACTTTGAATATTCTGCGAAAACACATCCTTATCATTGTCTGTAAGCCAATTAACATCGCTGACTGTCTCACCGGTAACCTCAACAGCCACTGAAGATGCAATCTGATTTAAAAGAGACGTCATGACTGCATTCTGAGCATCTTCAATACTCGCCATTCCGTTAGCTTGAACCATAAAAGCACCTTTATAATTATTGTCGGTCAACCAGTCTGGTCTTGATTTTGAACTTTGTTCCTCTAATTTGAATTTAGTTTGTGCACATAGATTCATTGGTAGCAGAAACAACAGTGACAATATAAACATAAAATTTCTCATAATCATTATTCATTTACCCATGACACATCAGGAGTGCTATTTCTAATATTATTATTTGATGACTGCTGTTGTTCCATGGAGATTTTACTTAAAATATTCATTGAATTATTATAACAATCTAAGTTTGCATCAATCTGAGGTATGGCATTAAGCTCATTAAGAGCCTCATCATACATTTCCATCTCAAGATACGTATTGATGGTCTGCATAACGGTCTCGCACTCATTATTATAATAGTCCAAGATCCTATCTTTAGCCACTGTTATCATTTTCTTCAGCTTTGGATCACGGCCTTTTATAGATTTTATAGCCTCCTGAACAGCCTTCGTTTCGCTATCAGCCACGCCTTTTCTTGTTATGATTTCCTGAGACATGAGTAATTTCTTACTATTATCAACTATAAAGATTGATATTTCCACTTCTGCCACATAGTTAATCGGAACTGTTTCTGTTGCTTCTATCGACAATACTGATACTGAAGATATCATAAGAAATCTGTTTGAGTTATCGGTAGAGCCTATGCCATTTAAGGAAACGACTTGATTCAATCTATTATACAATAATGAAGCTGCAGTTTCATTGATTTGTGATGATGATATTGGCAACACTCTGATAGACTGGGCTTTTGCTACAGATATTGACAAAAAAAGTATAACACTTAATATTAAAAGATTTTTATTTTTCATATCATTTCTCTCCTATAATAATCCAGACTTCACCGAGTCCGCGTTCATAGATTTTACTTTCAATAAGGAATGGCTCTTTTTTCAGATAAGATCTAAGACCATTTGCGAATCCGCGAGCATCAAGAGCCGACATGCGTCCGTTTCTCTCTCTGTACAATGGTATTCTAACTTGTTCGAAAGATATATATGTTGCAGAAGCATTAGTACGTGTAGGTGCGTGATTGACAGTATTATCTTCCATCCAGTAAGAAATAATATCTATTAATTCCAGATATTCATCCTCGAAATCGAATTCGGTTTCAAAATCGAGGTCCGCATTATCCCAGACACGGAATTTAACTACAATTTCACGTCCATTTTCTGACATATCTTCAAAATGCGACATCAATTGAGCACAGAAAGAATCCATGTAATTCAGCACTGCTTCTTCTAGTAGCAAATTCACAGGAGCTGATGTTGAAGGAGAGCCGACACCAGAATTAGCTGCTATAACTTTATTAGTATAAGCATCCAAACCCCTTAGATTATATGATATATAACGCTGAGGACCTTTTTGCATAACCGTATAATCAAGATCCATAATGATATCGGCTTTTGCTGTCCTCTTGACCTTATCAATCATAGACTCTGTTATATAAGCTCCAGATGTAGAACTTTCCAGCAAGCCCATTTCAACAGATTCTTGCTGTATTGATTTAAGAGTCTGTTCCAGATCTTTTAAAGGGAAGCCTCTCTCTGCCATAATCTGTGACAGTTCCGAAATCACCAATCGTAAATCTTCAATATCATCTTGCTTAAAGATATTTGACAAGTCTGACACTGTATTGACATTTCCATTCTCATCTATCCATTCTGTAGTGTATCCGTTTCTGGAACAATAAGCATCGGATGGCAATATCATGATAGTAGGCTTCTTTGCCTGAGCAAAAGCACTAACACTCAACAATAATAGAGCGATAATCAATATATATCTTTTCATAAGCAATTTGAATTAAAATTCACATTTATTTTATAATTAAGCTTAATATGCATTCAACGATGCAAATCTAGAATATATTTTTTACAAAAACAAATTATTTACATTATTTTTTCACTCAAAAAATAAAAAATAAGAGCTCCGTTATGGAGCTCTAACAGTAGTTGATATATATTGAGTTAGTGTTAGTTAGGCAAAGGATATAATGTTGATGCATTTTGTGGGGATACTATATCACCTGTAAAGACCACCTGTCCTCCGTCATTGGAATAGAAAACCACTCTTCCTGTTCCATTTTGTTGGACATAAATCTTAAAATTCAGAGGTATAACACCTGTCCATGTTCTGAAAGATCCGTTGATAACAAAAGGTCCTTCTGGTTGAGACACATCATATTCGTATGTTATCAATGTAGCAGGTGTATTAGGCGTATCCCAAGATTGCCAGTTCCATCCAGGCCAGCCGGGGCTTGTATAACCAGGACCGATGCCTGGCACTCCAGGTCCATACCATGCTAATGGAGATACTGCATTTCCTGGAGTAAAGCTTGTAGGGTTATTGAAAGCCACACTCATTGCGACCTTGTCACCAACGATAGCAAAATAATTTTGGAATGAAGAGACAGGTGACTCTTGTCCAAAAGGACCGATAAAGGTATTTGCCTCAAGCACAAGTGTCGTATCTTTAACCAACTGTAGCATCTGGGCACGAGATAGTGCCAACTCTTCAGCTTGTCGCTGTTTGCGTGCTGCTCTACGCTCAGCTCTTTCCGCCTTGGCGGTATTCTGCGCAAACAGGCTACCGCCAACGACCAAAAGTAACGATAATAATAATAATTTAGGTTTCATAACGTTTGATGTTTTCCTATAAAACCATCAAACAAGAATTTTGTTTTAAATAAAAGAAAAAATATACCTAATTATCATAAAACGTATTTCGTGACATCAGTATTAGGTTCGAGTTCAAGAGGCTCATTGCCATATTTGAATACCATCATTTTCTTTCCGCCTTTCAAACAAACCTTATCCTCTGTAACCCAAAGTGCAGAAGCCTCACGAAGACCGACCACCTTCATATCTTGATTTACAGCCAAGTATTCATTGATACGATCCTGACGTGTTTCTCCTCCATGTTTAATCATCTTATCTATTTCAGGATGTGGATCCAAATAGTGAGGATTAATTTGGAAAGGAACCAAATTCAAGGTATTGAAAGATGCAGGCTGTACTATAGGCATATCGTTTGTGGTACACAATGTAGGGCATGCAATATTGGAACCTGCACTCCATCCAATATATGGAGTTCCGTTTTTCGCACATCTCGCAATCTCTGCCATCAAACCATATCTGTGAAGCTCGGCAACAAGATGGAAAGTGTTACCACCACCGACAACAATACAGGCAGCATCCTTGACAAGTTGTATCTTATCTTCAACTTCATGAACTGAAACAAAGTTCGTAAGACCTAATTTTTCCTCAAAAACCTTTTTAACTCTCTGAGTATAAGCATTATAACTCTCAGGATATGGATTCCCGTTAATAAACACACCTGCAAAAGGCACGAAAACTATTTTACTATCAGACTTGATCTGATTCTTCTCACAGAAAGACTCTAATTGGGTCATAGCCCATGCTAAATAAGTCTCTCCAAAATTTGTTGAATTACTTATTAATAAAAGATTCATCTCTATTCAATTTTTGTTTTGCCAAAGATAAACATTTTTTCTGACATATTATTATTTTTTCTATCTTTGAAATCAAATTAATTTACGATTTAAATTTTTATTAAAATGAGACTCAATTTTTTAATTTTAGCATTTCTGATCATTTTTAATTTCAACAATGCCATTGCGCAAAAGGTTTATAATATTAAATCACCAGATGAAAATATAAGTATTGACATCAATGTAGATTCAGAAACATTAACATATTCCGTAAAACACGATAATACATTGATTATCGACAAATCACCTATTACAATGGAGTTGGACAACGGTACTATTTTAGGTTCTAATCCTATTGTAAGGAACTACAGAAAAGAGACTGTTGACAAGCTAATCAAAGCCAACTTCTACAAAAAGGAATATGTGGAGGACTATTATAATGAGATAACTATTTCTTTCAAGGGAAATTTCAACGTACAATTCAGAGCATACAATGATGGTGTTGCATATCGTTTTTGCACAAGATTTCCCAAGCCAATAACTATAATAAATGAGAATGTCTGCTATAATTTCGATGAAGATTATACATTATACGTTCCATACGTTAATGCCAGGAAGAGTGAGGAAGATTTTATCAGCAAGCAATTTTTCAATTCATTCGAGAATGAATACACCATAACGCCGATTTCTGAGATGGATAGTGAAAGATTAGCGTTCTTACCTCTTTTGGTTAGTCTGAAGGACGGCAAAAAAGTTGTAATCACTGAAGCGGATTTGGAAGATTATCCCGGAACATATCTCATGAAGAATAAAGATAATGCGTATAGTCTGAAAGGAATTCAGGCTCCATATCCCAAAACCGAGGAACAAGGAGGGCACAATATGCTTCAATATTTGGTTAAGGAACGTGAGAATTATATCGCAAGAGTACAAGGCACACGTGATTTTCCTTGGAGATGCATGGTTATTTCCACTGAAGACAAAGAATTGGCTAACAACGATATGGTATATAGATTAGCATCGCCTTCACGCATTGAGGATATAAGCTGGATAGTGCCTGGCAAAGTAGCATGGGAATGGTGGAACGCATGGAACATCTGCGATGTTGACTTTGAATCAGGCATAAACAATGACACATACAAGCATTACATAGATTTTGCTTCAGAATATGGCATTGAATATGTCATTTTAGACGAAGGATGGGCTGTAAACAAACAGGCTGATTTATTCCAAGTCATTCCTGAAATAGATTTGGAAGAGCTTGTACAATATGCAGACAGCAAAGGTGTAGGCATTGTTTTATGGGCAGGACATTACGCTATTGACAGAGACATGGATGCTATATGCAAGCATTATTCTGATATAGGTATCAAAGGATTCAAGGTAGATTTCATGGACAGAGACGATCAGAAAGTAGTCAATTTCTATTACAGGATGGCAGAGACTGCTGCGAAATATCATCTATTGGTTGATTTTCACGGTGCTTACAAGCCAACAGGTTTGCAGCGTACATTCCCTAATGTTTTGAATTTCGAGGGAGTATTTGGTTTAGAACAAGTTAAATGGGGACAAAACATCGATTTAGTCACATACGAGACAAGCATACCATATATCAGGATGCTTGCCGGACCTATGGATTACACACAGGGGGCTATGCGTAATGCAAGTAAGAATAATTACAGAGCTGTTTATTCAGAGCCTATGAGTCAGGGCACCAGATGCAGACAACTTGCTGAATATGTGATATTTGAATCGCCATTCAACATGCTTTGCGATAGTCCGTGTAATTATAGAGACGAACAAGAATGTACAAAATTCATCGCTGACATTCCTACCATTTGGGACGAGACTATTGTTTTGGACGGCAAGCTTGGAGAATATACCGTAATAGCACGCCGTTCAGGTGAAAGATGGTATATAGGTGGCATCACAAATTGGGATAAAAGAGAGATTAATATAGATCTCTCTGAGCTTAATCTTAAAAACAATGAAGGAATTGAATTCAGAGACGGTGTAAATGCCGATAAAATTGCCAGAGATTATGTCAAAAGCAACATCATTATTGACAATAATATGTATAATGCAAAGATGAGCAAAGGTGGTGGTTTTGTCTTGATTTTTTAAAATATTCATAATCAACATTTTACCATCTGAAATATTTAGTGTTTTTTTGGGTCTTCATTTGTATTTTTTTTGCAATTTTGCAGTTTAATTTTTAAAAAAATGAGTGAACCTAAAGGTGCTATTTTGTTAGGCACGGAGAACGTTGGAAAATTATTAAGCAAATATGCCATTCCAGCCATCATCGCGATGACGGCATCGTCGTTGTACAACATGGTTGACAGTATTTTTATTGGTCAAGGAGTAGGACCTTTGGCGATATCAGGATTAGCTATCACATTCCCTTTCATGAACTTAGGAGCCGCCATAGGTGCCATGGTCGGTGTTGGAGCTTCTACAGTAACAGCTATGGAGCTCGGCAAGAAAAACTATGCCAAGAGTTGTCGTGCATTATCAAATACCGTAATGCTCAATGTTTTCTTTGGAATAATATTCACCATAGTGTGTCTTATTTTTCTAAAGCCTATACTTTTCTTCTTTGGAGCCAGCGAGAACACATTACCATACGCCTACGAATACATGCAGGTTATACTTCTCGGTAATATAATCACACATTTATACCATGGTCTAAATTCTGTATTAAGAGCTTCCGGTCATCCTAACGAAGCCATGATTGCGACGATTATAACCGTAATAGCAAATATTTTTTTGGATTGGCTATTCATCTATCCTCTTGATATGGGAATACGCGGTGCAGCCATAGCAACAGTTATTGCTCAGACATTACCTTTAATATATCTTTTCAAGATTTTCTTAAACAAAAATGAAATAGTTCATTTTGACAAAAATGACTTTGTATTTGACATAAAAATCATAAAAGATATTCTCGCGATCGGATTATCTCCATTTTTACTAAACACAGCCTTGTGCGTTATCATTATATTGATTAACAATGGCTTAAAGAAATTCGGAGGAGATTTGTCAGTAGGTGCATACGGTATTGTAAACCGTGTCACTTTCTTTTTCACAATGATTGTTATGGGTATAACTCAAGGCATGCAGCCAATAGTTAGTTATAATTATGGAGCACGTCAATACTCAAGAGTTACTGAAGCTTTAAAAAAGGCAATTTTGTTAGCATTCTTAACACTGACAATAGGCTTCATCATTGGCGAGACCATACCAAGATTTGTCTGTAGTTTTTTTACAGCGGATGAAGAGCTATTAAATTATTCTATAGATGGCATGAAGATAGTTATGGCGACATTTCCTATCATCTCTTTCCCTATTGTGATCGGCAACTTTTTCCAAAGTATCGGAAAGGCAAAGAAATCAATAGTATTATCATTATCCAGACAAGTTTTATTTCTGATACCGTTATTACTGATATTACCCAATTTTATCGGCATTAAAGGAGTATGGTTGAGTATTCCAATATCTGATATAATTGCCACTATACTTTCTATAATAATGATTTACAGATACTATAAATTCGATGTAAAGCACTAATACTCTACGTTTTCCAGGAATAACGCATGAGCAGGCATAGAAGTTCCTGCTGAGCAACGGTTTTTATTTTCTATAACATCGCGGAATTGTTGTATTGTAATTTTGCCCTTTCCTACCTCTAGCAGTGTTCCAACGATAGCACGCACCATATTACGCAAGAATCTATCGGCTTTTATTTCGAACACTAGCAGATCATTTTCCTGAAAGAAATGAGCCTTCATAATAGTACAATTATTTGTCTTCACTTGCGTATGAAGTTTAGAAAAGCTTGTAAAATCAGTATATTCAAACAAGATGTCAGCTGCATTTTGCATCAATTCCATATCAAGTTTACCATGGTAATAGAAAGCATCATGGGTATGGAAAGGATTTTTATTCCGGGTTATATAATAATGATAAGTTCTTGATTTTGCGTCAAAACGAGCGTGGAAATCACAATCCACCTCCCAACATTTATATATAACTATATCGTTTGGAAGGAAAATATTGAGTCTATATACTAAATCCTCACAATTATTTATGTTTTTTTCCAGATCGAAATGAGCATAGAAATTACGGGCATGCACACCGCTATCTGTTCTACCGCAACCTGTCAGACTGATTTTTTCGCCTAATTTAAGGCTTAGGCATTTCTCCAGTTCTTCTTGAACAGAAATTGCATCAGGCTGAATTTGCCAGCCGTGATAACGAGTTCCATTATATGCCAGATGTAAGAAATACCTTTTCATTGTGAATTATTCGGACAAATGATTATTTTCAGTATATTTTTTTTGCAAAAATATGAATTTAATTTTGTTTTTAGAGAAATATATTTTAATTTTGTAACGATTATGATATCTACCAAATACACAGTACTATGTCTATATACTTATTAGCTGAAGACGTTTATGATTTTCCGTCTGCCAATCACGCCAACTCTGACGGCTTACTAGCTATTGGAGGAGATCTGTCGCCTGAAAGACTCATTATAGCCTATTCATCTGGAATATTTCCATGGTATTCTGAAGGAGAGCCTATATTATGGTGGTCGTTAGATCCTAGGATGATAATGAAGCCCAATGAGTTAAAAATCACCAAATCTTTAAGGAAGACTATAGATTCTAACAGATATTCTTGTTCTATTGACACAAATTTTGACAGAGTGATTGAGATGTGTTCAAGTGTAGAGAGAAGAGATCAGGAAGGAACATGGATTAGTGAGGAGATGAAGGCTGCATACAAGGAGTTACATCGCATAGGTTTTGCACATTCAGTAGAGACATATTATGATAACGAGCTTGTTGGCGGATTATATGGAGTTTCCATTGGCAGTGTATTTTGTGGAGAGTCTATGTTTCACACCAAGACAGACGCATCAAAGGTTGCTTTAAATCATCTTTGTAATTTTTTGATAAGAAACAATTTTGATCTTATTGATGTTCAGCAAGACACACCACATTTCAGGAGGATGGGTGCATATACCATTCCCAGAAAAGATTTTCTAAAATTATTAAAATCATACGTCAAACACCCATCATTAGTAGGCAATTGGGGTGATGGCAGCGCCACACTCAAAGAAGTTATCATCAACTAAGAGATAATGACAAGCATTTAATCGTCGAGTTCATCTTCATCAAGGCTATCGAGATAATCTTCTTCCCAATTATCAGGGATACCTTCCGCCCAATCTTCATCATAGAACTCCTCGCCTACCAATTTACGGTCGGCATCTTCATCTGTTTCAGCTCCAGAAAACAATTGTTTCATGGTTAAGGCAGGTATTGGTAGCATTTGTCCATTAGAGCCTAAAATAATAGCGATACCTATATTATCATCATGAAGCTCTCTCATCCAGTCAACGAACTCATCGATATTCATAGTCGTCACAGAATATGATTCCCAGTCTTCATTAGAGGATTGTAATGCATCATTTTCATTAGACCATACTGGTATATATGAATTTTCTTCAGCATCTTCCACCATTGCGAATAACCCTGGCTTAGCCTCAAGAAGCCAAAACTTATTATTCTCTTTTACCGACAAGATAAATTGTTTTAATTCGTTCATATTATATAATTTTATGTTAGATTTATCGTATGTTTATTTAGATCTGATTTTCGATTTCGTCTAGTTCAAGCCAGCGCAGTTCTTTCTCGTCAATCAAATCAGTAATCTCGTTCATTCTTTTTCCGAGTTTATCAAGTTCCTGATAATCGAGTTGTTCCTGCATCTTGACCGTAAGTTCGGCTTTTTCTTTCTCAAGAGTTTCAATATCTTGTGCAAGTTGCTCGTATTCTTTCTGTTCTTTATATGTTCTTTTTTTCTTACGTTCAGATGCCGGTTTCTCAACACGAGCCTCTTGTTTCTGTGCGGACTGTTCTTTCTTCTCCTCCTTACTTTTTTCCTCAAGATAATCATGATATTGAGAATAATTTCCCATGAAGCCTTTCACCTTGCCATCGCCTTCGAAAACAAAAAGCTGATCAACAGTCTGATCGAGGAAATATCTGTCGTGAGAAACGACGAGCAAACATCCTTTATAACTTTGGAGAAAATCTTCTAATTTTTGTAATGTCAACAAGTCAAGGTCGTTTGTCGGCTCATCAAGAATAAGGAAATTGGGATTTGAGACCAAAACCGTCAGCAGATAAAGTCTGCGTTTTTCGCCGCCGCTCAACAATGAGACCGGTTGACGATGCATGGAGTACGGAAACATGAAATGCGCGAGAAGCTGGTCAGGAGAATACACCTTATCTTTACCGTAATGAATCACTTCCGCGATATCTTTTATCGTTTCGAGGATGGTCTTACGTTCATCGAACTTAATTCCTTTTTGGGTATAATAACCGTAAGCCACAGTCTGTCCCGTCACGATAGTTCCAGTATCAGGGTTTTCGCTTCCTGTTATCATATTCAAAAAAGTAGATTTCCCGATACCGTTTTTACCTATAATACCGATACGTTCACCTTTTTTAAATATATAGTCGAAATCTTTTAGGATTGTGGTATTGCCATAAGATTTAGAGACTCTATCCATTTCAAGTATCTTACCTCCGAGGCGTTGCATATCGGAACCGAACTGGAGTTCAGTATTGTCGCGACGGAACTTAGCTTTTTCTTTCAAATCGTAAAAAGCGTCGATACGAGCCTTCGCCTTACCGGTACGAGCCTGCGGAGTGCTGCGCATCCATTCGAGTTCATATTTCAGAAGTTGCCCCGCACGCTCGGCAGCGACGCGTTTGTTTTCCTCGCGTTCACGGCTCTTCCTCACATAATAGTCGTAGTTGCCGTTATGAGTGTACATCGTTCCCTGATAAAGTTCAAAAATCTTATTACAAACTCTATCAAGAAAATAACGGTCGTGCGTCACCATAAACAATGTCTTCGTCGATTGTGTGAGATACTTTTCGAGCCATTCTATCATTCCCATATCGAGGTGGTTAGTAGGCTCATCTAAAAAAAGAATATCCGGATCGTCGAGAAGTACGAGAGCAAGAGCAAGACGCTTCACCTGACCGCCGGATAGCGTACCTATTTTTTGAGATAAGTCTGTAATTTCAAAAGTGTAAAGAAGTTGTTTGAGACGTTGTTCGTATGACCAAGCCTGGAGAGCATCCATTTGCGAGATGGCGTCTTCCAATTCTTTTTTGGTTGATATATTTTTATCATCGACATGATTCAGCAAAGCATCTTCATAACGTTGGATCACATTCATAATGTCGGTATGACCGGTAGAGATAACATCTTGAATTGTAAGTTCCGGTTCAAAATGAGGCAGTTGTTCAAGATAACCGATTCTTATATTCTCGTTATAAGATATAGATCCTTTGTCGCTTTCTTCTTTACCAACGAGGATTTTCATCATCGTGCTCTTTCCCGTGCCGTTAGCAGCTACGAGAGCCGTCTTCTCTCCTTTCTCAATACCGAAGCTAATGTTCTCAAATAATAGCTTATCGCTGAAAGCCTTGGAAATATTATCGATAGAAATATAATTCATCTTAAAAGAGTTTTGGCAAAGATAAGATTTTTTCGATTAAGAACATGTATTTAGAAATGATATATCTATCCGATGCAGCGTTTTTTTTGTTTTTATAGAATCTAAAAAAAATCCTAATTCCTAATCCCTAATTCCTAATTATTTCATATCTTTGTCATTCATGAAAATTTTGAAGAAAGAGATATGGAAAACAACGAGTTGGATTTTGTAAACATACCTATATCAGAAGATTATAACGAAGAAAACATCAAGCACTTAGAGTGGAACGAGCATATCAGGACGCGTCCCGGAATGTATATCGGAAAGGCTGGCGACGGCTCAGCTCACGACGACGGTATCTATATCCTTCTCAAAGAAATCATCGACAACTGTATAGACGAATACGTCATGGGATTCGGCAAGTCGATTGAGATTAGCATCGCTGACGGCACGGTGAAAGTCCGCGACTATGGTCGTGGCATCCCTCTTGGAAGTCTCAGAAGTTGCGTCGGACAGATGAACACAGGCGGCAAATACGACTCCAAGGCTTTCAAGAAATCAGTAGGTCTCAACGGTGTAGGTACCAAAGCCGTCAACGCTACCTCCTCACATTTCAGAGCACAAGCATATCGCGACGGAAAGACTAAATACGTCGAATATTCCAAAGGCGTCCTCTTGACAGAATCTGAAATCTTCTACACAGACCAGAAGAACGGAACCGAAATAACTTTCACTCCCGACAAAGAAGTATTCGGCAACTACCATTATATCATGGAATATGTCGAGGAGATGATCTGGAACTACGCCTTCCTCAACAGCGGTTTAGCAATATATGTCAACGGTCAGAAATATCAGGCGAAGAACGGTCTCTACGACTTGCTCATGCGTAAGATAGGCGGCAAAGAAGAGACATGCGCCTACCCTATCATACATATCAAAGAAGGCGACTTCGAATGCGCTTTCACTCATTCCAACCTGACATCCAACGAAGAATATTTCTCATTCGCCAACGGTCAGTATAACCCGCTCGGCGGCACGCACCTCAACGTCTTCCGCGAAGCCATAGCAAAGACCATCAGAGAGTTCTATAACAAAGACTATGAGATTTCAGATATTCGCTCTTCGTTGGTAGCAGCGATAAGTATCAAGGTGATGAATCCTGAATATGAAGGACAGACCAAGACCAAGTTCAGCTCCACTTTGATGGAACCCGACGGCATGACGATACGTGCTTATATCACAGATATTATCAAACGTCATTTCGACAAGTTCTTGCATATCAACTCTGAAGTGGCAGAAGCTCTTATGCGTAAGATTCTCCAGAACGAGAAAGAACGTAAGGGCATGGCGAACATCAAGAAACTCGCTAAAGAAAGCGCAAAGAAAGTAAGCCTCAACAACAAGAAGTTGCGCGAATGTCGCATTCACTATAACACCAATCACGAGAAGAGATTAGAGACGACATTATTCATCACTGAGGGCGACTCAGCATCTGGAAGCATCACCAAGAGCCGCGACGCTCAGACACAGGCAGTGTTCAGTCTTAGAGGTAAACCATTGAACTGCTTAGGTCTCACCAAGAAAGTAGTCTATGAAAACGAAGAGTTCAATCTTCTTCAGGCAGCCCTTAACATCGACGAGTCGATAGAGAACTTAAGATATAACAATATCGTTATCGCAACTGATGCCGATGTCGATGGCATGCACATCAGATTATTGATGCTCATCTTTTTCTTGCAGTTCTATCCCGACGTAGTTCGCAACGGACACCTTTATATATTGCAGACGCCATTGTTCCGTGTGAGAAACAAGAAACAGACGATTTACTGTTATTCAGACGAAGAAAGAATCAACGCTATCAAGAGTTTAGGTGCACATCCTGAGATCACTCGATTCAAAGGTCTCGGTGAGATTTCACCTGACGAGTTCAGTCATTTCATCGGACCTAACATAAGATTGGAGCCAATCATTTTACGCCACGACTCCAGCATCTTCGAGTTATTGAAATTCTACATGGGAGGCAAAAACCCGCCTGAGAGACAGAAATACATCATCGACAATCTGAGAATTGAAGACGATACCAACATAGATTCTTTGGAGCTGATAGGGTGATTTTATTAATTAGGAATTAGGAATTAGGAATTATTAGGGTAATTGTACGTTATTTTAATTTATTTAACCAAAATTTATTTATTATGAAATCTAATGTAATTAAAGATAAAAGCAAGTCGTTTGCTATACGTATAATTGATTTATATAAATCTTTAGCAAATAATAAGAAGGAATATGTAATGTCAAGGCAGATATTACGGTCCGGTACAAGTATTGGAGCTAATATCAACGAGGCTATTTGTTCTGTCTCCAAGAAAGAGTTCTTGTCGAAAATGTATATTTCATACAAAGAAGCAACAGAAAGTCAATATTGGCTTGAATTACTGAAAGATTCAGATTATATAAACGAAAAAGAATTCAATTCATATAATAAAGACTGTGAAGAAATCATAAAGATTCTATCGAGCATAACAAAATCAACAAGAGAAAACCTCAAATTATAGACAATTCCCAATTCTTCAGACGCATCAATTTATTGTTAATTTTCACTGGTATAATATGACACGTCTCTACATCATTCCTAATTCCTAATTCCTAATTCAAAAACCAATTTCCTAAACCTTCTCAGAAACAATATCGCAGCGAGGATAAGTCCCGCCATGAAACCTCCTACGATGCCGACAGCGCCGAGCCCGACTTTAAATCCTAAGATATAACCGACAGGTATCTCCACCAAGAGATAACATACTAAGGCATAATACATAGGACGTTTCACATCGGTGAGACCACGCAAAGCACCGAGAGCCGTCACCTGTGTTCCATCGAAGATCTCGAACAGAGCGACGACGATAAACAACTTCGACGCAATGGCAATAACTTCCTCGTCGTTGCTGAAGATACGAGCGAGGTACTCACCGCCGAAAGCATAAAGCAAGGCGAAGAAAATCATTATCGCGATGCCGAGATGTATGGCAGAATAAGCATGATTCTTTATCGAAGCTACATCTTTTCTTCCATAATCATGAGAGACGAGGATAGTAGAAGCAGCAGCCACGCCATTAGCAATCATAAAAGAAAGTCCTATCATAGTCTGCGCTATCTGGTTGGCGGCGAGCGTCTTCTCCCCTAACCAGCCCATCATTATCGTCATGAAAGTAAGAGCCAGAAGCTCTACCGTCATCTGAGTAGCGATAGGATAACCAACCTTGAATAAATCTGAAAATCTGAAAACCTGAAAACCTGAAAACTTAGACAATGTCTGTTGTCCGTTGTCTGTTGTCTGTTGTCTTACGAAGTAACATCTAAACTCCTTCTTAAAATAGATTACGATGACAATCGCTATTGGCATGGCGAGGCGTGAGATGAGTGTTGCGACGCCGGCGCCTGTTACGCCGAGTTCAGGGAAACCCATATAACCGTAGATGAAGCCGAAGTTAAGAATGACATTCAAGATATTACACCCTATCGTTATCAGCATGGCGTAGAATGTGTTGCCGAGACCTTCTAAATATTGCTTGAAAGTCATGAAGATGAGATACGGTATGAGCGAGAATGTCACGCAATAATAATAACCGTCAAGAGTATCGAGGACAGACTGCGGCTGACCGAAATATTGCAGCAAAGGATTAATGACACACAGCAGACCGCATAGTGCGAGGCTCATCAAGATATTAAGTAGGAATGAGTTTTTGAAGAGGATGTTGCATTGTTCTTTCTCTCCACGCGCGTAATGATAGCCCGTCAGTGGCGTGAGAGCCATCGCGATGCCGAAACCTATCATCATTATGTTGGTTATTATCGCGCTTGATAGCGAGACGGCGGAAAGTTGTACTGCACCCAACCTGCCCACCATGATGGTATCGACCACCTGCACGAGCTGCTGTCCTGCGAACGACAAAATCACAGGAGCGGCAATGCGGAGGTTTTCTATGTAATAACGTTTTTGTATCATTTTTTGTCAACGGACAACTAGCAATAATCTTTTAAACAGTCAATTATTAGATTTACAAAATAGTCTTTAATCATTTGTCATTAGACTTTAGACAATAATAAAAAAAGTCTTGTTTGACCTTAACTCTTTATGCAAGAGGACGTCGGTCATACAAGACGTGCGAGTGCAAAGATACAACTTTTTTTAGAATCTGAGAATTATAAAATCTGAGAAAATATTGGCTAAAGACTAAAGTTTTTTTTTGCCATGAGCTGTGGCTGTGAGCTGTAAGCTTATTTTACATTACCTTAAGCTTTAAACCTTAAACAAATATCGTGAACAAAATCTGTTGTCTGTTGACTGTTGACTGTTGACCATTGACTATTCTCCGTTTTCAGTTTCTCAGATTTTCAGTTTTTCAGTTTTTATCTCCGAACTTGTCTCGAATGTGGCACGAAGGGGAATATTTTATTTTTTGTAATATCTCATTTGGAGAAATGTCTTTCATTAATGTGAAGGCGAACCATTTCTTGCCTAAATCCTTTATTGAAGTTCCTATATGGTAAAGTTCGTCGTCTATTATCAAGAATCTATCGTGCGACTTCACAAAATATTTCACCATAATCTCAGGATATTGTTCGTTGTGTCGCTTGATGTCAAGTTTCAATTGTTCAGAAATTCTCTGAGTGTAAATCGTTGCTGATACATTATGATTACGTTTGTCTATTTCTATCTGATGATATTCTATATTTGCGATTCTTTGGAAAACGATTTCGTTGTTAGCAACAATATGTCGCATTAAGGTAAACGCTCTCATTATGCGGATATTCATTTCTATTGCCGTCTGTGAACGAAGCACGCTGCTGAGCATGGCGATACCGTTTTCTGTAAAGGCGTATGGAAGGTATTTAAAGGTCACAATTTGTGACCTTAGACATTCTTCTTTTGTAAGTTGAAATCTGAAGTCATCTGGGAATATTTCTATATTAGTTTTACCGCTTGGTTTAACACTTTGGTCTCGACACTGTAAAGTGATGCTAAGTCCCTGTCAAGCATGACCTGATAACCTCTTATGTTCAGAATCATCTCTTCGATAGTTCTGCGACCTGATGATTCATCGGAAATGAGGATTAGACTAATGTTTTCCATAGTTGTATAAATTTTGGCTTTCTCAATATACAAATGTAAGAAGAAAAATCTTTGATTTTACGTTTTTAACATTTTTTAACTTTTGGAAAGAGAAAAGGCTAAAGATTTTTGCTGTGAGCATTTCTCCTTTCTCTTTTTTACCGCAAAAAAGAGAAACAGAAAAAGCTCGCCGCTGCGGATAAATCCGCTAAAATTATGATTCTTTCGCTAAACAAATTGTACAGACGTATCAAAATTCTTCAAACTATAAACAACATTATGAAACAGCATATTACTGCAAGAATTTTGATGCGTCTCTACTCGCTCAAACAGCTTTTTGTTCTTAACGCTCCAGTCTCATAATTTCTTAACGCTATTTATCCGAGGCGGCAGGAAAAAATCCGATGACTGGAGTTTCTGCTAAATCCGTGCAAATATGTGAAAATCCGTGGGAGGAAAGAATTATTTCACACTAATGTCACAAATAGGCTCGGATTTCTGCAATTGAAAGTTGAGAGTTGTTAACTGAAAAATATTTATTTTTCATTCTTCTGGCAGCTGAAGAAAGTCTTTGGCGTTTCTATGTGAGATGACGCTTTTCCCTATCTTAGCCTCTAACTGTTCGCGCGCTATCTTTGCGACTTCTCCTCCTTCTTTTGCAACCACCTTGCTTTCTTCAAATCCTGAAGGGTCTTTTTCCTTGGATATTTCCGTCGTTGACGCCTCTGCTAAAATGTTCAAAGCCAATTCTACATTTGTCATATTATCACGAAGACTTTCCTTCTTCAGTCCTTTGAAACGCTTGTATTCCTTAGTCTTGAATCCGCTCCATTCTTTCGTGATAATATCTGTAAGTGTCGCATACTGATAATTCTCCGTTACTCCGGTACGGTTCCATTCATCGGTCAGTTCTTTGCGTATCTCGATGCTTTTCAGTCGTTGGTTGATCCATGAATCGGAATAGCCGAGACGTTTGTAGTCGAGCATGGCTTGTTCGATGGAGAGTTCTGGGTCTTGCATCTGGTCGAGGCGTGTGCTTGCCACCTGCGACATCCATATCTTGAAAGGTTCAGCCTTCGGTGACGGAATCGATTGAATCAGACGGAATAGTTGTTCGGTATCAGCGACATCCGTCAGTCGCATCTTACCGTCAGCAGCTTGTAATTTGAACTGGTTACAATTTGTAACCGTTTCGTTTCCCTCGTTTTTCAAGCGGTTTTTCAGAACTTTCCAATAATTCCTCGATAATTGATAATCATCTTGTTCTGTAAGTACAGCAACGACATCGACGATTGCGAAATACCATTTTTCTTGTTCCTCGTCCCAGATTGTGCGGACTTTCTTCTGCTCAAATAATTGTAATGCCTGTTTCTTTGTCATAAATCTTGTGTTTGAAGTTACCTTGCAAAGATACGGTCTTTCTTTCTCTCTGTCAAGAGAAATAAAGTTAATCTTTTTTAACATCTTGATTATTTTCTTTCTCTTTTTTTCCGCAAAAAAGAGAAACAGAAAAAGCTCGCCGCTGCGGATAAATCTGCTAAAATTTTTTCGTCTCCGCTGAACAAAAATAAACTCGCTGCGCTCAGACAGTATTTTTGTTTTAACCGCTCCGTCAATAAAATTTCTTAACGCGATTTCTCCAAGGCGGCAGAAAATAATCCAATGAGTAAAATTTCTGCTAAATCCGTGAAAATCCGTTGAATCAGTGGAAGGAAAGATTAAGCCCCACAGATTGGCACAGATTGACACGGATTCTTTGTCTATGAATGGACACGAAATTTGCACTAATGATTATGGAGGCTCAACATATCGCGATGACCTGTACTGATATTAAACCATTAACTATTAATAATTAGCCAATTATGAATTATGCATTATAAATTATGAATTATCTTTGGGCGTTCCGGCTACGCCGTCGGGCTTTCCGCTGTATCTTTTTCCGCTGACGCTCCAAAAGGATGCCGCTCCAATCCCTAACGCATTGGCGGCTACCAAGAAAACAAATCCGTGCAAATCTGTGAAAATCCGTGGGAGAAAGATATTTCCCACTGATGTCACAAATGAACACGGATAACATGTAACCAAATCTGTGAAAATCCGTGAAATCCGTGGGAGAAAGATATTTCCCACTGATACCACAAATGGGCACGGATATTATGCATATATTTGTCGTGTTTGTAAACAAAGTACAATAACAAACTAAAAATCAAAAAATATGAAAGAATATCAGTTAACTTATCAGATTAGAGGTGCTATCTACGACACCTACAAC
>SUWT01000038.1 GCA_015061335.1 Lentimicrobiaceae bacterium
AATTTAGGATCATAATCCCTAACTCGCCGATATGTCTGCATATACAAACGCCTCGTTCCCTGACACTTCTGACGTTCTGCATATCTCAAAATACCGATATGAAGAAGCTTGCTATCCTTGTCGCTCGCGCCTTTGCCCGCTATCATGTTCTTTAAATCAACAGCCCTTACAGAATCAAGTTTACCAGAATCCATAAGACGCACGATGAGCGTATCCAGCTCCAGCTTTCTTTTCGCTATGTGGGTATTCAGAAAAACCTTGTTCGGGTGAAAGACTATCTTTTCGGTCTTCTTGTCCCACTGCGACGGCAACAGGCTAATACCAAGCGACAGTAACGCCGTTTCTCCCCGATGCGTTATGGAAATCTTCATAGGTTTTTCGTTTTTGGTGCTTCTCAGGTCTAAATAGAATTTCGTTGATGCCATAATTTTTCCCTTTCCTTGCAACCTGCAATAAGCATTTTTTAGGTTCTCCTGGAAATCCTGCAAAAAAAATTGCAGGTTTTTTGCAGGTTTTTTATGTCAAAAAAGTGCTAAAAAGTGCCAAAAAGTGCAAATGCAGAGTTTTTTTTTACAGCATTTTATCCTATCCTTTAAGGGTTAAAAAGGATTATATTTATTGATTATCAATATTTTAACCCATCGAGCGGATGACGGGGCTCGAACCCGCGACCTAAAGCTTGGGAAGCTTTCGCTCTGCCAACTGAGCTACATCCGCTTTTGAGCTCACAAAATTATAAATAATTTCATTATCCAAGCACATTTTATCGATAAGTTTATATATCTTTTGCTAATTTCTATAAAACTTTTTTAGTAAAAAAATAACTTAATTAAGTATTTTTGTATTAATTTTGTGCCGATAATGCGGTGTTGTATTTTAATGATATTAATTTTTTTATAGTATGAATAACAACGAAGAAGTTGAAAAAGTAGAGAAGAAATCATTGAATTTCATTGAGGTAAAAATTGAGGAAGATCTAAGGAATGCCAAGAATGATGGAAGAGTACAGACTCGTTTTCCTCCTGAGCCTAATGGCTATCTTCATATAGGACATGCTAAAGCTATTTGTCTAGACTTTGGTCTTGCTGAGAAATATAATGGTGTTTGTAATTTACGTTTCGATGACACCAATCCCACAAAAGAAAACATGGAATATGTAGATGCTATCAAGGAAGATATACAATGGCTTGGTTATCAATGGGGTAATGAATATTACGCATCAGATTATTTTCAACAGCTCTGGGATTTCGCAGTACGTCTTATTAAAGAAGGAAAGGCTTATATAGATGAACAAAGCTCTGATCTCATTGCCGCACAAAAAGGTAGTCCTACTGTTGCTGGAACAGAGAGCCCGTATCGTAACCGTCCTGCAGAAGAGTCTTTGGAGCTCTTCAACAAGATGAATAGTGGTGAGATTGAAGAAGGTAAGATGGTTCTCAGAGCCAAGATCGACATGGCAAGTCCTAACATGCACTTCCGTGATCCTATCATTTATAGGGTCGTCAAGACTCCACATCATCGCACTGGTACCAAGTGGAACGCATATCCAATGTACGATTTCGCTCACGGACAGAGTGACTTCTTCGAAGGTGTAACACATTCGTTATGTACCTTAGAATTTGTTCCACATCGTCCTTTATACGATTTTTTCATTGATGAACTAAAAGAAGGTCATGATCTTGATGATCATCGTCCTAGACAAACAGAGTTTAACAAGTTGAATCTCAATTATACTCTAATGAGTAAGCGTAATCTCCTCACATTGGTCAATGAAGGTATGGTCAGCGGATGGGACGATCCTCGCATGCCTACACTATGTGGTTTCCGCCGCAGAGGCTATACTCCAGAGTCGATACGCATGTTCATTGACAAGATAGGTTACACCACATACGACGCTCTTAACGACTTCGCCTTGTTAGAGAGTTCGATACGTGAAGATCTTAACGCCAGAGCCACCCGAGTATCTGCTGTGATAAATCCGGTAAAACTTGTCATAACAAATTATCCTGAAGATATGACAGAAGAGCTGGAAGCCATCAATAATCCTGAGGATGAAAATGCAGGCTCACATAGCATTACTTTCAGCCGCGAATTATGGATGGAACGTGAAGACTTCATGGAAGATGCTCCTAAGAAATATTTCCGCATGACGCCAGGTAATGAGGTTCGCCTTAAAAATGCTTATATAGTTAAATGTACAGGATGTAAGAAAAATGAAAACGGTGAGATAGAAGAGGTTTACGCAGAATATGACCCTCTTACAAGAAGCGGGATGCCGGAAGCAAACCGTAAAGTGAAAGGCACATTACACTGGGTAAGCCAAAAACATTGCATCAAAGCCGAAGTAAGATTGTACGACAGACTTTGGAATGTCGAGAATCCTCGTGATGCACTTGCAGAACTTACAGGTAAGGGCATGACGGCAGTGGAAGCCATGAAACAAATGATGAACCCTGACTCATTGGAAATAAGAAAAGAATGTTACGTTGAAAAATACTTAGAAAACGCTCAACCACTAGAACATTTCCAGTTCCAAAGAATAGGTTATTTCACAATTGATAAAGAAAGTTCCAAAGACAATATCGTCTTTAACAGAACAGTAGGTCTCAAAGACAATTGGAGCGGTCGTAACCAGAAATAGTTTCATCTAGTATTAATTAAAAATCAAAAAAGATATGGAAAGAGATATTAATGTTTATAATTTAGGTTTCAGCCAAGCCAAGACTTATATGTTCGTGGCATTGTTTGTTATAGGCAATATCGTTTTACCTCAGTTGTGTCACCTTATCCCTAATGGAGGATATATCTTCTTGCCTATATACTTTTTCACTCTCATCGCATCTTATAAATATGGTCTTAAAGTAGGTCTATTAACAGCAGTCCTATCACCTGTCATAAACAACCTTCTTTTTGGCATGCCTGCAACAGCAGTTTTATCTGCAATACTGATAAAATCGATATTTTTGGCTGTGTCAGCAGCATGGATAGCTGATAAAACGAAGAAAGTATCATTCTTAACATTATTAGCCGTGATATTATCCTATCAGTTTTTCGGCAGCATAATAGAATGGATAATGGAAGGATCTCTACACACTGCTTTAGCCGATTTCAGACTCGGAATCCCGGGAATGATAGTACAACTCATTGGAGGCTATTTCCTTATAAGAAGACTTAATTAATGAATTCTGAACTTATTCAACTTAATAAGACCTTATTGTCCGAAAACTTTACCATTATGGTCAAGAAGGGCGATAAGGTTTTTTCATCTGTTGAAAGAGGAGTAAAGCCCCTTATTCATTTGATTGATAATGATTTATATTTCTTCAACAATTCATCTGTCGCAGATAAAGTAATAGGGAAAGCCGCTGCACTACTGATGGTGTATGGAAGAATAAAAGAAGTTCATACTATCATTATTTCTGAACCTGCCATTGAGGTCTTCAATAGTTATAATATTATTTTTCATTATGATAAAAAGGTAACAAACATCATAAACCGTAATGGTGATGATATTTGTCCTATGGAGAAACTATGCCTTAATATTGATGATCCTGAGATAGCATATTATGCTATCAAGGAACTATTAAAAGAGTTAAATAGCAAATAAAAAAAGCGACCCTGAGGTCGCCTTTTTCATTCTCTTCCGCCGCCGAGGGCGTGATATAACGAAGTTATCGCATTAAGTTTATTCAACTGATCTTCTGTCTTAGAAATCAATGCCGACAATAATGACTGTTGTGCGTCTAATACTTCAAGATAAGTAGAAGTTCCCAGCTTTAACAATTCATTAGTATATTCTACTGCATTATACAAAGAAACGATCTGTACATTTCTAGCCAATTCCTTTTTCAACTCAGAATCGTATGTGATAAGAGCGTTACTTACTTCCATACTTGCATCGATGAGTGCCTGCTTGAATTGAAGTCGAGCCTCCTCTTCCTGAGCCTTGGCTATTTCGAGACGAGCCTTATTTGCTCCTCTGTAGAATATAGGCTGGGTTATAGACGCAACAGCATTTATAGCAATGTTCCATCCCAAAGATCCATCGATGACAATACTAGGATAGAATGAAGAACGAGCGACATTAGTATTATAATACATAGCCGCCAGGTTATGTTCCGCATTTTTCACATCAGGACGATTGGCTAAAAGTTGCATAGGCACTCCTGCCTGAATATCGAAATCAACTTTCTGATCATCTAACTTACCTCTTGTTATTGTTTCCGGATAATTACCGAGTAATGCAGAAAGTGCATTCTCTTGTTTCTTGATAGCAGCTTTGATCTCAGGGATAGCAGCAGCAATAGAAGCATGGTACGCCTCATATTGTGCAACAGCAGCCTCAGTTGTCATACCGCCTTCTTTCATAGCTTTGATGGTCTCAACACTTACCGCCCAACTTTGTTCCGTGACAAGATAAATATTAAGTTGTTTATCCAAAGCGAGAAGATTGAAATAATAATCTGCTATCGTCGCAATGAGTTGTGTCCTCACAGCTTGTTGATACTCTTGATTTTGAAGCATAACAACCTGTGCCTTTCTCTTACTATTCAACAATTTACCGAACAAATCTATCTCCCAACTTGCAGTCACTGAGGCATCATAACTTACAACAGTATTACCGGAAGAATAACTCAGATTTGTTGGTAAAGAAAGACCTACAGATGGGAAGAAAGCTAATTTAGAACTCATGAGTGCAGCTTTAGCTTCATTCACTTTCTCAATAGCAATCAGAAGGTCAATATTATTTTCAAGAGCATAATTAATTAATGTCTGTAAATTAGGATCGGTATATATTTCCGTCCATTCAAGGAAAGCAATAGAGGCTGTATCTGACGACACAGTTTCATCAGGATTACGGTATGAATCAGCGATATTCATCTCCGGTTGCTCAAACTTTCTGTAAATATTGCAACTGCTTAGAAACAGCATGCAAAGAGCGATATATATTATCTTTTTCATTGTTTTGATCTTTTATTAAATTCCTAATTCCTAACTCCTAATTCCTCATTATCTACAGGTTTAAACTTTTCTTGTATTGTTTCGAATATCACGAACAATGATGGGACAATGAAGATCTGACATATCATACCTATGAGCATACCACCGATGGCACCGGTTCCCAGTGCACTATTACCGTTAGCGCCAACGCCATGTGCAAACATCATTGGGAGAAGGCCTATGATCATAGCGAGTGATGTCATGAGGATCGGACGTAAACGTGCAGCGGCAGCATCGATGGCGGCTTCTATTATTGTCATGCCACCTTGTCGTCTCGTGACAGCGAACTCGGTGATCAAAATAGCATTCTTAGCCAAAAGACCGATGAGCATGATAAGACCGATTTGTAGATAAATGTTATTGTCGATACCCATCATTCTAGCAAAGATGAATGTTCCCGCAAGACCAAATGGCACCGACAATATAACTACCAACGGCAGGATATAACTTTCATATTGAGCACTTAACAACAAATAAACAAAAATGATACATATCATAAGAATCATTCCCAGTCCACCACTTTGGTTTTGTTCTTCTCTTGTCATACCTGAATATTCGTATGCATAACCTGTTGGCAAAAATTGTTCTGCTGTTTCTTCAATAGCCTGGATAGCTTGTCCGGAGCTGTAACCAGGAGCAGGAGAACCATTAACAAGAATTGAGGTAAACAGATTGAATCTCTTGATAAGATCTGGACCATAAACTCTTTCAAGATTGATAAATTGTGTTATAGGAGCCATCTCTTTACCATTTCTGATTTTGATATTGTTGAGAGACTCTTTATCCATTCTCAATTCAGGACGAGCCTGAACCATAACACGATACAATTTACCAAAACGGTTAAAGTTAGATGCGTATATACCTCCGAAATAACCTTGTAACGTAGTGAGGATGTCGGATGGTGAGACACCTGCCTGTTTACATTTAGCAGCATCTATTTCAACCATATACTGAGGATATGTCGGGTTAAAACTAGTGCTAGCTTGTGCAATTTCAGGGCGTTCACTGAGTTTTGACAAGAATTCCTGTGTCACAGCATAGAAAGATTCTATAGAGCCACCTGTCTTATCCTGAAGGTTAAACTCAAAACCATCGGAGAGACTATAACCCGATATCATAGGCATTGAGAAGGTAATTACTCTTCCATCTTTCACAAGTTCTCTAGCTTCAAGCATGAGTTTTCTGTTGATAGCATCAGCACTTTCTGTCTCATCACGTTCTTCCCAGTCTTGTAATTTACAAATGAAAGATCCATATGAAGAACCTTGTGCTGCACTCAACAAACTATATCCTGAGATAGAGGTATAAGTTCTGATAGCAGGAGTTTTCGCCACCAATTTCTCTATCTTTGCCATATTCTCTTTTGTCTTATCTAATGATGTTCCAGGAGGCATATCAAGAGAGATGAAAATTGTTCCCGTATCTTCGTTAGGAACCAATCCTGTAGGTGTAGTACCCATCAAATAGAATAAAAGACAAACGCCAGCCACAACAGCACCCACTGATAAGAGTTTATTCTTGATAAAGAAATTAACACCTTTAGTATATTTCTTAACAGTAACATCGTATGCCGTATTGAAAGCCACGAAAAATCTCTTCAAGAGTCCTTGTTTCTCACCTTCGTGATTGACATGAGGTTTAAGGAATAAAGCACAAAGAGCCGGAGAAAGAGTAAGAGCATTGATAGCTGAGAATGCAATAGATATTGCCATTGTCAAACCAAATTGACGATAGAAAGTACCAGTGATACCCGACATGAAGCTAACAGGGATAAACACCGCCATCATAACCAAAGTTATAGAGATCAAGGCGCCAGAGATCTCGTTCATTGCTTCTATAGAAGCGTCTCTAGCTGATTTCGCCCCTCGTTCCAGTTTTTCGTGGACCGCTTCCACCACAACAATAGCGTCATCAACAACGATAGCGATGGCAAGAACCAAAGCGCAAAGTGTAAGGAGGTTGATACTAAATCCCATGACTTTCAACATAAAGAAAGTACCGATCAAAGCGACAGGGATTGCAATTGCAGGGATGAGTGTAGAACGGAAATTTTGCAAGAAGATGAACACCACCAAGAACACTAGTACGAAAGCTTCCAACAAAGTCTTTATAACCTCATGTATTGAAGCGAAAAGGAAGTCGTTGGTATCTAACAATATATCGTATGTCACTCCTGGAGGGAAGTTTCTCTTTTCAGCTTCAAGCAATGCTTTTATATCATTGATGATTTGAGTTGCATTAGATCCAGCTGACTGATAAATCATGGCGGTAATACCTTCATGACCTTTAGAACGCGTATCTATAGCATAACTAAGTGAACCGAGTTCAACGTCCGCAACAGTCCTAAGTCGCAACACTTCTCCGCTTTCATTAGCTCTAATCACAATATCGCCAAATTCTTCAGGCGTCACCAATCTTCCTTTGTATTTCAACATATATTGGAATGTAACATCCTTGGCATTCTCGCCAAACTGTCCTGGAGCGGCTTCTATATTTTGTTCATTAAGAGCAGCAATGACATCAGAAGGGATAAGTCCATACTGAGCCATGACATCTGGTTTAAGCCATATTCTCATAGAATATTCAGCACCGAGAAGTTGGGCATCACCGACACCACCGATACGTTTGATCTGAGGAATAACATTAATCTTCAGATAGTTAAACAAGAACTCCTGATCATATTTGTCGTTCTCGCTATATACGGTGAAAGCAAGCAAAATACTAGATTGTTTCTTACTTGTTGTGACACCTGCTTTTGTTACTTCCGATGGAAGGAAACCTTGGGCTTTTGTAACACGATTTTGTACGTTAACGGCTGCCATATCAGGGTCGCTGCCAGGTTTAAAATAAACAGTAATTGTAGCATCACCAGTATTGGTAGCCGTTGAGGTCATATATGTCATGTCTTCAACACCATTGATTTCTTCTTCGAGTGGTGCGATAACACTATTGACAACAGTTTGAGCATTAGCTCCCTGATATGACGCTTTAACTTCAACGGTTGGAGGAGCAATATCAGGATATTGTGAAATAGGAAGCGTCAAAAGACCTATAAGACCGAGCAGCACTATGATAATAGAGATAACTGTCGATAATACAGGACGCTTGATAAAATTATCTAGTTTCATATCTTTATCTCCTTAAGAATTATTTTTTTGTAGCCTTTTGAAACTTAGATTCTGATTCTTCTTTAGTGATTGGTTTTATCTTCATACCATTCTTAACAGAAGAGCCAACACCTTCAATAACAACGACTTCACCAAGTTCAAGACCAGATGTCACTATATAATTTTGTTCGTATGTAAGATTATCAACCTGAATTTCGCGCATCTCTGTAATACTGTCATTAAAAACATATACGAATTTCTTATCTTGCATCTCGAATGTCGCATTTTGAGGAATAAGGCGTGCGTTGACGATCTCTCTTGGAAGATAAATGGTACCTGTAGCGCCACTACGCAACAATTTGCCCGGATTAGGAAAGTCAGCACTTATATTAGCTGCACCTGTCTTAGTATCTATCGATCCTGCTACTGACATAATTCTACCCTTATGCTCATACATACTTCCGTCAGCAAGTTTTAGCTCAACTTCTGGCAATACCTTAAGAATATCTTTTACTCCACCCTTTGATGTATAGTAAAGCATAATCTTCTCATTAATGGAGAAATCTGCACATACGATGTCAATCTGCGAGACCGTTGTAAGAGGTTCTGATGTTGAAGGACTTACCAAACTACCGACGCTAACAGGTATAGCACCTACCACGCCATCATTAGGACTCTTTATATAACTGTAATCTAGATTAATTCTCGCAGTCTCCAATTGTGCTTTAGCTTGTTCCAACTGGGCTTTAGCCGATTCCAGAGAATTATCAGCGAGTTTCTTTTCATATTCGCTAATAATACCTTTTTGGTAAAGGTTTGTTTTGTTTAGAGCTGTCAGCTCAGCTGTCTCAACTGCTACTTCTGCTGCATTTACGTTAGCAAGCGCCATGTTATAATCAGCCTGATATGGGGCATGATCTATTTCCATAAGAATATCACCCTCTTTTACAATATCTCCTTCTACAATATGTTTTTTAACAATCATACCGGAGACATTACTTCTCACCTCAGCATCGGTATCACCTGATATCAGAGCTGGAAATGAATGTTTTACTATAACCGGTTCCTCTTCAATAACCATCACAGCGTATTCTGGAATTTGTTGTTGAACAGTCTTTTCCTGACAAGAAAAAAGCGAAGCCGCAACAATTAACAACGACATCGCTCTGAAAGTAAATCTATTTTTCATATTTGAATAGTTTAAGTTATACCTACTTATAAATGTTCAGCAAATATAATAAAAAACAGAAGACGAAAAACTATCGGCAACATTTTTTTAAAAAAAAAGCCGCTTCACAGCGGCTTCCTTCTACACTCATTTAGTGATTATTACTTTATTTTTTCGACTATAGCTTTAAAAGCTTCTGGATTATTCAAAGCTAAGTCGGCTAAAACCTTACGATTGAGGTCGATGTTTGCTTTGTGAAGTTTACCCATGAATGTACTATATGTCATGCCGTATTCATGTGCTGCGGCATTGATACGGATAATCCATAAGGATCTGAAATCACGTTTCTTGTTTCTTCTGTCACGATAGGCATATTGTAAACCCTTTTCGTAAGAGTTCTTAGCTACAGTCCAAACGTTTTTACGTGCGCTGAACTGGCCCTTCGTTTGTTTTAATACTTTTTTGCGTCTTGCTCTTGAAGCGACTGCGTTAACTGATCTTGGCATTTTTTTCTACTTTTTTTCCGTTAGAGTGCCTCGCCCTTTCGAGAACTTTTCTACTCTAACAAGAGTTAAACATTTTTTTTAATTACATGAGAAGCATTTCTTTTACGGCTTTCATATTAGCTGGCTCAACGATTGTTGCGTGACGTAAATTACGTTTACGTTTAACAGATTTTTTCGTTAAGATGTGGCTTTTATAAGCGTGCTTTCTCTTTACTAAACCGGTGCCTGTTACTCTGAAACGTTTCTTGGCAGCGGATTTTGTTTTCATTTTTGGCATTGTAATATACTTTTTTTTAAAATGAGTGTCAATCTTTACTTCTTAGGAGCTATCATCATAAGCATCCTCTTACCTTCTAATTTCGGCATAGATTCTACCTTGCCATAATCTGCCAATGCTTGAGCAAATTTCAACAAGATAATCTCTCCTTGATCCTTATAGGCTATTGAACGTCCATGGAAGAATACATCAACCTTAACCTTCGCTCCGTCTTCCAAGAATCTCTTGGCGTGGTTCAACTTGAATTCGAAATCATGATCGTCAGTTTGTGGTCCCAAACGTATTTCCTTGATAACGACCTTCGTTGTCTTAGCCTTGATTTCCTTCTGCTTTTTCTTCTGGTCAAAAAGGAACTTCTTGTAATCCATCAACTTACATACCGGTGGATTGGCATTTGGTGAAATCTCAACTAGGTCAAGACCCATCTCGTCCGCTATTCTCAGAGCCTCTCTGATGGAATGAATCTCGTTGTCAACACCTTCCCCAACGACTCTTACCATCGGGGCTGTAATTCTCTCGTTGATACGATGTGGATCATCGTTCTTCTGTCCTCTCTGAGGACCTCTTCCGTTATTAACAGGTAGTGCTATAATTTGTGTCTCCTATATTAATTATACAATCTTTATATTTATTTTATGTTTTGTTCTTCTTTGACTTGTTTCTCTATCATTGCGATAAAGTCTTCCACCGACATTGAACCGAGGTCGCCCTGTCCGTGTTTTCTTACAGAAACAGAATTCTCATTCATTTCTTTTTCGCCTACGATGAGCATATAAGGAACTTTCTTCATTTCAGCGTCACGGATCTTACGTCCTATCTTCTCGCTTCTCATGTCGATCAAGGTGCGTATTTCATTGCGTTTCAACAATTCGTTGAGTTTCTCTGCATAGTCGTGATATTTTTCACTTACAGGCAATATCATCACTTGATCTGGTGTGAGCCACAATGGGAAGTCGCCGGCGCAGTGTTCCAACAATACTGCCACGAAACGTTCCATTGAACCGAATGGTGCTCTGTGAACCATGACAGGACGATGTTTCTCGTTGTCAGAACCGATGTATGTCAAGTCGAAACGTTCTGGTAAGTTATAGTCAACTTGGATTGTTCCGAGTTGCCATCTTCTTCCAAGAGCGTCTTTCACCATGAAGTCCAACTTAGGACCGTAGAAAGCTGCTTCGCCATATTCAACGACTGCTGGGAGACCTTTTTCCTTACATGCCTCCACGATAGCTGCTTCTGCTCTTTCCCAGTTCTCGTCAGTACCTACATATTTCTCTGTATCTTCCGGGTCGCGTAAAGAAATCTGTGCCTCGAAGTTATCGAATTTCAAAGCCTTGAAGATTATCTCGATGATTTCCATCACGCGGATAAACTCATCTTTAACCTGATCTGGACGGCAGAAGATATGAGCGTCATCTTGTGTGAAAGAACGTACACGTGTTAAACCGTGAAGCTCGCCACTTTGTTCATAACGATATACTGTTCCGAATTCTGCCAAGCGCAAAGGAAGGTCTTTGTAAGAACGTGGCTGCCATTTATATATCATACAGTGATGAGGACAGTTCATTGGTTTCAACAAATATACTTCGCCTTCTTCAGGAGTTGTAATTGGTTGGAAACTGTCGTGTCCGTAATGATCCCAGTGACCTGATGTCTCATAAAGTTGTTTGTTACCGATATGAGGTGTCATCACTTGTTCATAACCGTATTGTTTCTGAATCTTTGTCAGGAACTCTTGCAAACGAAGTCTCAATGCTGTACCTTTTGGCAACCACATTGGAAGACCTTTACCGACCATCTCGCTGAACATAAAGAGTTCGAGTTCTTTACCGAGTTTACGGTGGTCGCGTTTCTTAGCTTCTTCCAAGAGAACGAGATATTCTTCCAATTCTTTTTTCTTCAAGAATGTGATACCGTAGATACGAGTGAGCTGTTTGCGTTTCTCGTCGCCGCGCCAGTAAGCGCCGGCTATTGACAATAATTTTATCGCTTTGATGCAACTTGTGTCAGGGATGTGAGGTCCGCGGCATAAGTCTGTGAAAGTTCCAGTTTTATAGTAGGTGATGGTTCCATCTTCTAACTCACTGATGAGTTCTTGTTTATATTCGTCGCCTTTGTCTGTGAAGTGTTTCATAGCTTCCGCCTTAGAGACATCGACGCGTTCGAATGCTTGTTTTTGTGAAGCAAGTTCCATCATGCGTTTCTCGATTTTGGCGAGGTCTTCTTCAGTGATGACATTTGTGCCGAAATCCACGTCATAATAGAAACCGTTTTCTATGCTTGGTCCGATACCGAACTTAACTCCGGTATAAAGCTGCTCGATAGCTTCTGCCATCAAGTGTGCTGATGAGTGCCAAACCGTAGCTTTACCCTCTGGGTCGTTCCATGTGAAAAGCTGAATTTCTGCATCTTCATTAACAGGACGCATAGCATCCCACATTACGCCATTAACTTTGGCTGACAACACGTTACGAGCCAAACCTTCGCTAATGCTCTTAGCGATTTCGAGAGGTGTCACACCTACTTCATATTGTCTGACCGACTTATCCGGAAATGTTATATTTATCATCTTATTATGTGTCTAAAAAACGAGTGCAAAGATAATATTTTTTTCAATGCATAATGCATAATTTACGATGCAAAATTATTTTTTTTTGCTTGACTTTTCTATGAGAAAATTCATCAAGATTCATTAACAATCTTGCCGCTGATATGCTCAATATCTAATTGCAGCATAATGGTGCTTGATGACAAATTCTTGATTTCGTTTTCTATATAATCGATGTCAGATGTGAATTTCTTACAGAAGTCAACCATAATATCATGAGGCCATTCTTCGATTATACTTATTCTACCAAAGACTATAACGCTCCTTATATTCAACGACCAATGTCCGTCTTTGTGGAATCCTTCGTCATAAACGCAAAATGACACCTTGTCATTCTTTTTTATCGCATCTATCTTATGACCATATTTCCCGCTATGAAAATATATCTTGTTGTCTTCTCCGTTATAATAAAAATCTATCGGCAAAGCGTATGGATATCCTTCGTCCCCAATGACCGACAACACGCCTCTCTTCTCATTGATAAGAAGTTCGAGACACTCTTCCTTAGAAAGCCGCTGCTTCTCTCTTGTTAATTTTCTGAACATAATTTTTAATTATTTAACATACAACCGTCAAAAACTCAAGACCCAACTTTCAATTTTCCATTTTCAGTTCTCAATTTTCAACTACCAACACCTTATCGATTCTCGCTGCATCCATATCCACAATCTCGAAGGTGAAGTCGTGCCATCTTATCTTCTGGCCTCACCGGAGAAAAGACCCGTGAGGATACCTATTAATGTTATTCCTATCTGTAATGTTGAAAAGAAATTATCAGGATTATCGGCAAGTTCGAGGGCAGCCTTGGCTTTTTTGCTGCCATTTTTAGCATCGGTTTCTAATTTGGTCTTACGCGCAGAGACAACAGCCATCTCCAACATGAATAGGAATCCATTGATAATGATAAGGATTAATACTATAAATAATTCCATTTACAAACTATTGTTAATTTTTTTACACTTAACGAGACTAATTGTTTTTTTATTGAAATAATAGGACAAAAATATATAAAAATCAGATGATTTACAACATGTGTAAAATAATCTATTGATTAAACAAAAAAATCATATATTTGCGGTACTTATATAACCAATGTGCATTCGCTCAACAGCTGTATCTTATACTTAACAAAATATTGACAAAACTTACATAATAATCACGTAAAATCATAAGAATCATGAAAGAACACAATTGTTCACATTGTCCTTTGAGGAAAAAACACGACGAGAGTCCTACTTCGTTGTTAGGCAGAATCTGGCGATGGCACATCAACTTCTGTCCTGGTTGGAAATCATATTTTATGAGCTTGAGTCTTGATGAACAAGATTCAATTAGAGCACAATACGGATTCACCAAATATATGACAAACAAATGAACAAAAGACATCTCCTGACTTTCGCCGCCTTGCTCTGTGGAATCCCCGGAGTCATAATATCAGTCAAAGGAATCTCCGCCTACACGCAAATCTCTGCCAGCAAGCTGTGGTATCTTCTCATTATCACAGCCTTAGTCCTCTGCGGATTTTATTTCATGTTCAGAAAAATCGTCAATAAATATTCAGAGAGAATCTTATCCTTGAAAGGAAAGATAAATCTGTTACATACATTTCCTGTCAAAGGCTGGGTTCTGTTGGTCTTTATGATGTCGCTCGGCATCTTGCTGAAGAACATCCCCAATATCCCTTTGGAATTCATCGCCTCATTTTATTCTGGACTCGGTCCAATGCTCGTCGTCTCGGCAGTGAGATTCTTGTCCGCAAAATGACACGAATGATTTTGAGGCTCAGCGTATCGCGATGACCTGCGCGAACATTAAACCATCCATTGTCAACTGTCAATTGTTAATTGTTAATTGTAAACTGTTAACTTTCAACTTTAAAACTACTCTAAACTATTAACTTTAAACTCTAAACTTTAAAAGGAGGGCGTTCCGGCTATCGCCGTCGGGCTTTCCGCTATATCTTTGCTCGCTCCGTAAACTACGCTCGCAAAGGATGCCGCTTCAATCCCTAACGCAGAGAGTCTGCCAAGAAAACAAATCCGTGCAAATCCGTGAAATCCGTGGGAGAAAAAGAATATTCCCCACTGATAACACAAATGAACACAGATAACATGTAGAGCTAAATCCGTGAAAATCTGTGTCAATCCGTGGGAAATTATTGTCTTTTTTAAGTCACCGAGTCTCTAACTCAACTATCAATTGTTAATTGTCAATTGATTTTCACTTTCTTCAGATTAAGCATATTCGTTGGGTTGCTTCCTAAGCCTTCTACATTCTTATTGACAAATCTCAAGACTTCATCATAAAACAAAATCACAACGGGAGCTTCTGTCATCATCAGACTGTCCATCGCATGATAGATTCTCGCTCTTTCTTCAATATCGTTACAAGTCAGCGATTTCTGATAAAGCTCATCGAATTTAGGATTTGAATAATGTGTGTAATTCGGACCTTGCGGAGTGAAGTTATTCGTCGTAAAAAGCGAGAGATAATTCTCCGCATCAGGATAATCTGCCACCCAAGAAGAACGGAAGAAAGGAAGATTACCGTTAGCACGTTTCTCACGCAAAGCCGCCGGCATCATCTCCTCCACCTTACATTTCAAGCCAATCTCCGTCAATGCCGACTGCACAAATTTGGCGATGTCGATATAATCCTGAGTAGTATAAAGTTTCAACTCATAACCGAGCAAATCGTTTTCTTTTAAAAGTTGCTCCGCCTTTTTAGGATTATACGGATAGCCGATGGTTTGAGATGGGACTCGGGAACGGGACTCGGGAACGGGACTCGAAAACGGAACACCCTGCTCCCAATCCCCAGTTCCTTGTTCCCTGTTCCCACTCCCCTGTTCCCTGCTCCCAGTTCCCAATTCCCAAGCTCCTGGTAATCCCACTGGAATGATTCCGTAATTACCCGGTGTTCCGATTCCGTTACGCAAATAACGCAGCATCTTCTCTCTGTCGATGGAATAACTGACGGCTTGTCGCAAGGCGAGACTTCTGTCCTTACCCAATGTATCATTTTCATCAAGGAAGAAAGCGAGATATTCAGTGTTGAGATAAGGTTCTCTTATCAGATAAATATCATCTTCATATTCCTGACGAAGCTGTCCGTCTCGCGTCAAAAGTTCATCTTTATAACGAGCGTCGATTCCCGACATAAAGTGAAACTTGCCTTTCACAAACTCCATGAAAGCGACTTGTTTGTCAATCAAAAAACTTATCGAGACAGCATCGAGATATGGCAGTCTCCGAGTTGCCGAATCTTCAACATCACTTGTTGTCTTGTTGACTTGTTGACTTGTTGTCTCTTCAAACTCAAAATAATTCGGATTTTTTCTGAAGACGAGTTTCACGCCTTCTTTCCAATACTGATATTTGAAAGGTCCGGTTCCAACAGGATGACGACCGAACTCCGTTCCGTAATATTCGACGGCTTCTTGAGGAACGACCGAAGCATACGACATCGATAATATTCCCAAAAACGCCGGAAACGGCTGATTGAGTTCTATCTTAAGAATTGTATCGTTAACCGCTTCAAAAGCATACACCAACGACTGTTGTCTGTTGTCTGTTGTCTGTTGTCTTGATTTAACATTCGCAAAAATCCAGCTTCCAGAAGAGTTCAACTCCCTATCCATCACACGATTGAATGAATAAACGAAATCCTGAGCAACGACTTTTCGAGTTGTAAGATCATCATGCAGCACATCGTCTGTTGTCTGTTGTCTGTTGTCTGTTGACTTGAAACATTCGTCTTCATGAAAAAAAACATCATCTCTAAGAACGAAAGTGTACGTCATTCCATCATCACTGATATTCCACGATTTAGCAATTGCAGGTACCACATTCATCTCGTCATCGAAAGCGACGAGTCCATTAAAAATCTGATTGCACGCCCAGATATGAGGAAGGTCTTTTGCATAAATCGGGTCTAAAGTCAAAATTCCCGCCGACTCGTTATATTTAAAGATTTTTAGGTCCTCGTCAGATGAATTGTTTCTTCCGCAAGATAAGAAGAGAATTAACAATGTACAATGTAGAATTAACAATGAATAATGTAGAATTAACAATGAATAATGTACAATTAACAATTTGCAATTATGTAATAAGTTTTTAACTTTCATTTTTAGACTTACAGTTTTCAAATGGTTATAGTCTTTCGTCTCTATCCATCACCCGCATTCAATCATCATCTCTCGCTCGATGGTGTAATCATAATCTTCGTCGTAAATGGTGGCGGTGCATTCCTTGCAATATGAATATTCCTTCTTTTCTCCGGAAATAATGGAATCTGAAACCGGGAAGTTACCTTCCACAAATTCACTAGAGACGACATAACTCACTCTCTCATTATCGACGGAAGTAATCGTGATTAGCGGTTTTTCCTTGCTGTTATTTTTCAACGGAACTATCGTTTTATCCTCCAAGATATATTCTCCCACTTTCGCTTCCATCAGGCAGGTCGCTCTTTTATTATAGTCGAAACCGCTTCTATATACATAGATAAGAAGTATAGGCACTGAGGTCTCTGATTTTTTCACGGTATTCATAAGCAGTTTATCGTCTTTCCATTCTGCCTGAAAACTGTTTCCATTAGCGAGGATATATGTACCGTGTCCGTTTTTACTTCCGCATTTCCATTCACATTCCACCGCATCGCCGTTTTCATATCTCCATACGCCATGACCGTCGCGCATATCGTTCAGCCATTCGCCTTCATAGACGTTTTCTTCATGATTTCCGTAATAACAAATCCCTTTCCCGCAGCGGACGTCGTCTTTCCACTCGCCTTCATATTTTTTCGGAGGATAAGTCCCCTTATCCCAACTCTTCTCAAATATTCCGAAACCATGACGGAGTCCGTCTTTAAAGTCACCAATATATGTCTCATCCGTCACACCGCCAAAGTTAGTAAACTTGCCCTTACCATTTGGAAGGTCGTTTTTCCATTCGCCGGAATATTTCATCGAGCCATGACCGTTCTGATAATATCTCATCTCGCCTCTCCCCGACTTCACGCCATGCGCCCACTCGCCTTTATATTCTTTATAACTGACTTGTGCGTCAAACCATTTTCCGTATGGCTGCTGTTTATATTTCATGATGCCTCTGCCATGAGGCTGAGTTTGCTCATCGACTTCACCGATGTAGATGTCGCCGTTCGGATATTCTATTGTTGTATTCATTTTTAGTTTATAGTTTATAGTTGATAGTTAATAGTTTATAGTTTATAGTCAGTTCTGATGTTTATAGTCTCTTGTTGGCAAATTAGTATAAATATAAACTTTAAAACTTATAACTCTCAACTTTCCAACTACTTTCAACTCTAAACTATTAACTTTATTTTGTTTCCGACAAAGTTAATATTTTTTCATATCACATCAAACAAAAAAAAAGAAAATCCAGTAAAAATTCATTCCCAGATTTTCAATTGTTAACTGTTAATTGTTAATTAATTCGGGCGTTCCGGCTACGCCGTCGGGCTTTCCGCTATATCTTTTTCCGCTGCGCTACAAAAGGATGCCGCTTCAATCCCTAACGCAATTTTGGGGAACGGGGAACGTCTCTTCCCCATTCACAACTCCTAAATTAATCACACCTTCGCATAGCTCTATATGGTCGCGGTTGTCGTTTCAATTATTTTGTGACAACCATTTTTTGTGTCATGCTGACGCCGTTGTTTTGTTCAATATTAATAAAGTAAACACCCGCGTTATATTCTGATAAATCAATTAACGTTGTGCTTTTATCAACATCAATTCTTTCAACTAAAGCTCCGAGAGAATTGTAAACACTGATTGTGTTGATGTCATTACCTGAAACTTTCACATAGTCTTTAGCCGGATTAGGATAGATGTTGAATGTATTTTCTGCAAATGTTGTTTCTTCAACGCCATCACCTGAGCCATTTAATTTCACAACAGGAACAGATGTCTTGCCATCTTCATATAAAGCCACTACGCCGATAATATTCATGTCGCCTACTGTAATGCTGTGCGACAACTCTGTTGTATTTTCTGCTATTAAAACGCCATTGTTATAAATATTGTAACCTGTTGGAGTTCCTTGTTCCGGAACTTCAAACGTAACACTTATATTGCCGTCTTCTTCATTTAATATCAAGTTTTGAACCGGATAGCAGTGGTCTGTGTATTCGTATGCGAAATGACTGTTGAAGACTTCTTTTGTTTCGAGCTTCTGCAACCACAAAGTCACTTCCAAGTCGTTGATGTCCTGCATTTTTGTTGTCGACATGTCATGAGTAAATTCTAAGCGTTGGTACTCGCCGGCTTTGAGTTCTACATCGGTGCCTGATACGTCACCTAACATCTTAAGTAAGATATGACGGAATTCGCTTTCGCCATTAGCACCATTCTTTTCAATAACTTTTTCGTTCACTGTTACAAAAGCTTTGACGTCACTCATATTAGCATACGACATAAAGTCTGCTGTTACATAGAGAGTGTTACCGTCAATATTGAAAGCGCCTCTGACATCTGCAATTGCCTGAGTGTTAAATCTGCTGTCGAGTGTTGCTTGACTGACCGGCGTGCCTCTATCATCACCATCCAACATTATTACAGGAACACCAGAAACCCCATAATATTGGGCTTTCACATCACATTCAGGAATATAGTGAGTATCTGTTGGTGATGGCCAACTTGTTGAATATTTCACGTATGTGTATTTGCCTGGATTGTTGTTTGTAAGAGTTTTCATGGAAGCGTTGACGCTGACACATGGAGTGCATGATGAACTTGAGAAGTGTTCTATCATAGGGATTCTTTGTGCCGTACCCCAAGCGACGCTTAAATCTTTCTCAAGAGTGTTGTCGCTTTCATTGTCGTCTGTTGTATTGTTGACTTCAGTAACATTAACCGTCAATGTCAAATCGTCTAAACTTTGAATGTCTGTAGGCACGTCGAATGTCAAGTCTGCGCCTGTGAAAGGTTCTATGTTTGTCGTGAAGTTTTGCGACACTTCTTCATATCCTTCAAACTGATATTTTGCCGTGATATCTGTCACAACATTGGAACCGTTGTTCTTCACAGAGAACGACACTTCATTTTCGCCGATTCCGATAATATCATTAATATTGATGTCTGTGACAGTCACATCATTTTCTTTTTGAACTGAAACGCCTATATCGTCGAAACATGCATACCATAAATACTGGCTATTGCCCCATATATATACACAGAATTTCACGTTGCTTTTATCCATAGTTTCTGGTAACGACACTGTTTCGTTAACTTCACCATAAATATACATGTCAAATAATGTTCGCCATAACGGAGTCCATGTTGAACCATCGTCGGCTGATGCAGCGATACCCATTTCGAACATATTGTATGCCTCATAAAGTTCCATTGCATATTTGAATGACACCAAGAATTCTCCGACGCCAGTGAGGTCGCATGCCGGAGAAACGATGCGGGCATAACCGTTGAAGTCGGGATAGCCTTGGTTTGAACTTACCACCGCAACTTCATTAGGATCACCTTCAGCGTGGTTAGTACTGCTGATGATTATACTATTGCTGCCTTCGCCGGTATAAGTCCATCCTGAAGGGAGACTTGTTTCGTCAAAAGTTTCGTTAATAAACACTTGTGCGTTTATTGTCAATGCTAACATCAATGCAAATAATAACGATATAGATTTTTTCATTGTTTGATAATTTGAAGATTTTTATTTATTTTTCAGTACGCAAAGATGATATTTTTATTTCAGAAATCCAAACATTTTTATGGAGTCTATTTTAATCTGTAAACTACAATAATGGAAATAGAATTATGAATCTTTGACAGATTGAATACGATCATAATAATGTCTTAAAATTTCTTTGGCGTGTTGTGAATCGCTTTAAATTATGTATCTTTGACAGATTGAATACAACCCTGAATATTTGATGTAATTCAAGAAGTCAGTTGTGAATCGCTTTAAATTATGTATCTTTGACAAATTGAATACAACATGGTCTTTTAGATAATGGTCTAAATACACGTTGTGAATCGCTTTAAATTATGTATCTTTGACAAATTGAATACAACGAAAGGGAAGAAGTTAGGCGCACCAACAGCGTTGTGAATCGCTTTAAATTATGTATCTTTGACAAATTGAATACAACTTAAAACTTTAGCGTATATTTGCATGCAGAGTTGTGAATCGCTTTAAATTATGTATCTTTGACAAATTGAATACAACATCTTCTTAATATGATTCTTAAACTTCTTGTTGTGAATCGCTTTAAATTATGTATCTTTGACAAATTGAATACAACATCCCAAATCAATGTATATGCCAACCATCTGTTGTGAATCGCTTTAAATTATGTATCTTTGACAAATTGAATACAACGCAAGCGCATCTAGGTCTTCCGAACTTATGTTGTGAATCGCTTTAAATTATGTATCTTTGACAAATTGAATACAACATTTTAACTGTTAATGATAATGCGCCAACGTTGTGAATCGCTTTAAATTATGTATCTTTGACAAATTGAATACAACTTATCAATTTCTTCTTCGGGCAATGATGTAGTTGTGAATCGCTTTAAATTATGTATCTTTGACAAATTGAATACAACTCCTTTGTTTTACCAAGCTCTTTTGAATAGTTGTGAATCGCTTTAAATTATGTATCTTTGACAAATTGAATACAACTGTGGCAAGAAAAATAATTAGCAAAGTTTTGTTGTGAATCGCTTTAAATTATGTATATTTGATGTAGTTTGATTAAGATTCTTTGAGTATCAAACCATTAAGAAGAACTTGCATGAGAATGGGCAATGGATAAGAAATTGCTAACTTGTTTTGTTACACTATATTCCTCATACTTTTCAAATAACTCTTTTCTAAGTGCAAAGATACGATTTTTTTATAAGTTTCTAAAGTTTAATTTTAGATTCTTGTTAAAACAAATTCTATCATTACCTATATCTTCATTGAAAATTAAGTTTAGTTTATTAGATGGAATCGCATATCCTTTTGAAAGCAGATCTTTTAATTCATGTTTGTTTATTTCATATAAAGTAATACCCTTTATAACATTGATTTCTTCCTCATCTGCTATCAATTCAAACCCTTCAAATGATATGGATCTAATAAATAATGTATCATTTAACTCACCCCATGGCATTTTAAAAGGTCCTTTTTCAATTTTTACATTAATTGATATTGCCGTTGCATTTTTTGATGGGATGAACATTAAGTAATGTGAGAATTCTTTTAGAATATTACCTATAAAATCAAAAGATGAATTAAGTAATTCGTTATATGCATATTTAATAATATCATCTAACAATCCAGCCTTAAATGTTTTATATCTAAATTGCCCATCTCTATTAAAATATATTTCAAACAGTATACCATTTAACAAATGGTTTTCATTATCAATTGTATATTTTATTAACTTATTGTCGTCCTTTAAGAAGTTTATAGCATTATTAGAACCTCCAATAGCGGCTTGTAATAAGTTTCTTCCAATAACAAACAAGTCATTTTTACTGATTACATTAGGAGAAATCTTTTCAAACTCTGTGATTGCATCATTTTGTGTATACCAATTATAAGATTTCAGCATTGAGATAATTTCTACTATTGCCAAATCTTTTGACCGAAACTCCTTATCTCTTATTGAAGTTATATCATAGTCCAACTCTTGAATATGTATCATTCTTCCTGAATTAAAAGAAAATGTTCCAATTAGAGAAGTGTGTTCCCAACTCGTTTTTTTTCCTCCAGTCATAGCATTAACTGTTGAACGGACCTTCTTGAAGAAAGTCTCTATTTCAAGTCCCTCTTCTTTCAGATGTGCTAACAAGGCACCTGTATAAACGCTATGCCCTTCCATTCCAAAATCAGAAGCTGTTTCCCCTGGTGATGTAGAGTAGGCAATTATAGTCCCTTTAGGTGCAAAAACTGGTGCAAGATTCACAGATCCCCATCCTCTCTCTTTTCCCTCAAATGGATTATTACGACATGCGTCAATTATGACAATTATCATCTTACAACCAGAATCATGCAATTCGTTCAAACAACTTTGTAAATCTGCTGACTGCCTTATTGTTGTTTTTGCAAGATCCGATATTGGTGTATCTTTCATTATAAGATAATTCTTGCCTTCTATTTCTACACCGTGACCAGAGAAATATAAGATGCCAACATCAAATTTATTTAAATCTGATTTAAACTCTTCAAATAATGTATCAAAAGTATAGATGTCAATATCATATGCTTCAGGCATCATTAAAAAACCAAGTGATTGAAACGCATTGTGAATTGCTTTTGCATCATTAACCGCATTATCCAAATTGGGTTTCATATAATCATAATGGTCATTACCAACGACAAAAGCTTTTCCTTTATAAAACTTATTTTCTTCCATCAGATTCATGTCATTTTATTGCACAAAATTATAACAATTCAACGAATCGGCAAAAGTGTATAAATGTTTTTCGTAACCAGACTTCACCAAACCACAGGCAAAGGTAGTCCGTGTTCTTTGTTCAAGCAAGGTCAAGCCCTGCGGGTGTCGTGGGAAAATCATCCTCGCCCGTAGGGCTTCTGTATTTTCCCACACAACCTTGCATGGCAAGAACACGACCTTTTAAAGCCTGTAGTTTGGGAACTCCGGCCCCGAAAGTCCGGACTAACGATAAAAATATAATGTTATGTCTAAAGGTAAAAAGTACACTCTTGAAACACTCCTGCCTCTGAATGTTTCATACGACTATGACCATACACTGACACAGGAAGATGTCGATATGGTCAACTCTCTTGTCGAGGCAATCGAAAACACCCGTTCTGACAGCATCCCGAAAGTCGGAGACAGAATCGCTTATGTGCGTGATGACGGTTCATATCATAGCAGAGCCCTTATCGAAAGAAAAATTGACGGATACTTCCGCATTTGTACCGCACCATGCATCCCATTCGTATGGATAAAAGAAAACGAGATATCCCTTGATGTAAGCGGAGGTCCGTTCTGTCATGCCGACATCGAAGGATTAAGGTTTACAGGATGGATTGAAGCCGATTTCAAGAAATGGGGACATTGCGGACCTACTGTAAACGGCACGGTATCTTTCAAGGCCAGAGTGCCTCTATGGTCATACATAGAATCGTCTCATAAATGAAACCGTCAAATAGAAAACAAATAATTAATCATATAATACTTATAAATATATCATGCAGACAACATCATCACATACAGACCTGCTGTCAGGCATCCTGAACATACAGGTGAGAAATGAGGACAAAATCACGGAACAAGACCGCTTATATTGCCAAAAGCAACAGGACGAGCTGTACAAGACTCTCGACCAGATTGACGGATGGTATGACATTTTCAAGAAGGAAGCCGACAAATATGAAGACCTCATCAAGTTCAAATACGAAGAGAACGGCAGCAATACCGTTCGCAGTTACCATGATTATTACAACAAGGAGAAGGAGGACTACACACACCACGAGTTCAAGCCATTCCAGATCATGAATGAACTTGTAGGCAAGAATTATAGCGCGGTACAGAACTTCATCAACCGTATCATCGGCTACTTCAACAACACATACAATGTATCGGTAGAAACTCCAAAGATCTGTGAGAAAACTCTCCAGATGGGTTTCCGCCCAGTGTATAGCACCTACGTCGATATGGTCATCGAACATCTCGGAGGCAGGAGTTTCCGTGACACTGCCGAAGAGGAATTGATCAAACGATTCCTGAATACTGTAAGACCTTCTTGTTGGAGCAAGGTGAAGCCTGAACAAAAGAAGGACAAAATCATCTTCCCCGACATCGTTACCTGGGATTCGATACATTATGAATACTACAAGGAATATGATTTCGCATACGAAACCGATAATAAGGTTAGCAGATTCTGTGAAGGCATCGCCTTTGGCGCGGACGATACACTATGCGGAAGTATAGGTGTTATTATGGGACTTGACACCCGTAATGTCGACATCTCCCGATGGTATGAACTGACAACATCAAATGCTACGGAAATCAAGTTTTACGCTAACGGGCGCATTGACGTCAAGTTCAAGGACAGTGCAGCGGCCGAAAACTGTTTCAAGCGATTGAGACTAAGTGAAATCAAACTAAAGGACGAAAACTGATAAGAATTCAAGACACATGACACTTCGTAGGTTATGCTTGCGGAGTGTCTTTCATTTTCACGCAATAAATCATCAAACCATGTACACCATCATACCACAACAGATTCCGCCGGATAAGCGTGCTGAAATCAATGAGAAGATACTGTTTGCCATAAATTCAGGTAAGGACATGATTCCTGCAGAGAGCATATATAATTGCTACACTGGTATTGGAGGACTGCATAACCTGAAACAATCTGATTTTAACAGCTACCATGAATATGCAGAAGCAAAGAAAGAGTTCGAGATGGGACAATTCTTCACTCCGCACGAAATTTGCCGCGATATGGTAAACGTGCTGTCTCCATCATCATCCGAAATGATCCTAGACATGTGCTGCGGCATGGGGAACTTCTGTGCGCACGTAGTGGCGATATAATAAATATCTCTTTAGCAAGAGATTAGGTAAGCGTTCTTTGTAAAACCTATCATCAGCCGACTTATCTGAGAGGGAAACCAGACAG
>SUWT01000039.1 GCA_015061335.1 Lentimicrobiaceae bacterium
TGATTTCGTATCTGTTGCCCATTCTTACACCGAGTTTTACAGGTGTATAAGTGACGGTATTATCTTCGTTCAAAACATAAACATATTTATCATCGGCACCGACTTGTTTAAGAACTGCGTTATCAGGAACTACAACGCGGAAGTTATTGCCGTAATTTATAGTAACACGAGCAAACATGCCTGGACGTAATTTCTCGTCTGTGTTGTCAACGATGATTTCTACTGGGAATGTGTGTGAACGTGGGTCTATGGTTGGATAAACCAGATTTACTTTACCTTTGAATGTCTCTCCGGGGAACGCTTCTGCAATTAATTCAACTTCCATTCCTTTATTAACTTTTGAATAATTGCTTTCGCTGATGTTTATCAACATTTTGACAGGAGTGATGTTCTGCACAACGAAAAGTGGTTGCGCCATTGCATACATATCGCCTTCATCGTAGTTGCGAGCTGTGATAATACCTGATATAGGACTTGTTAAAATTGTATTTTCCAATAAATTACTATAGGTTTTTTTTGAAACACTGTATGCGAGAGTTATAGCATCAAAGTTTGATTGAGATGCAGCACCAATCTCGTATAATTCTTTTGTACGTAAGTACTCAATGGAGTCGTTGGTGACTTGTAATCTGGCTTTTTGTAGATTGATAGCATCCATGTTGGCTAATCTTTGTCCTTTTTTGACATGATCACCAACTTCAACCAGAATATCTTTGATACGAGATGCTGTTTGAGGTGTGATGTTGTTTACAATGTCTGCTTCCACTGTAGTAGGGTAAGTGCTTAACTGAGGAACATTTTCTGCATGAACTGTTGTTACTGTAACTTTTGGGGCTTCTTCAACAATAACTGTTTGTTGTTCGTTAGCTTTTTGTCCGCATGAAGCCATTATCAAAGCTGTTGAAAGAATTAATAAAGATTTAAATTGTCTCATTTTATTGTTTGTTTTTTATTGATTATCATTGTTATTTTCCATTACATATTCTACGCCCATAAGTTCGTCGATGGCGGCTTTATTTGTCATGAATTGGTAGATAGCTTGACTCATGGTTAGTTGTGCCTGTGTGAGAGCTAATTGAGCATCATTTAATTCAACTAAAGTAGCCTTACCAACTTCATACATTTTCTCAGATATATCATAACTCTTTTGTGCCATAGCCAAAGTGGCTTCTGCTGCAGAGTATCTCTTGACGCTTGTGTTCATCTTATCTCGGTAATTTTCCAATGCTATGTTTAAATTACGTTCAGTGTCTTCTATGCTCAGTCGAATAATATCCTGACTTTTCTGATATTCTCTGATGCTGTTTCTTTTTGAGAAACCGCTGAAGATAGGAATATTTAAATTTAAAGCCACAACAGAATAAGGATTCCAATTCATGTCGAAGGAATTTCCCATCGCCACATAATTATAGCCGAATGAAGCCGAAAGGGTAGGGATGTATTGGAATTTTGTCATCTTGATAGTCTTGCTCAACATCTCGTCTTGTATCCTTAATTGTAATAGGTTTGTATTATTTTCAAAATTTACACCCTCATTGTATAAAGCTGTAGCTAATAATTCATCTGCATAATCGGATAATTTGCCTTCAACATCGATTTCTGTTTCAAGATCGATACCCATGATGGCTTTGAGTTGCCAAATTGCTAAGATGACAGCGTTTTCTGCACTAAATACCTCAGGCTCTGAATTGTTTACATTTACCTTTGCTCTTAGAAATTCAAACTCGGATGCCTTGCCGACTTTATATTTCTTTTCAACGTCTTCAAAATTTCTCTGTGCATTATCATAAACTTCTTTGTAAACATCGTAAGCTTCTTTTGCTAATAAAACAGCATAGAATGCTTGTTTTACCTGTGAAACCATTGATATTTTTGATGAGCGCGCTTGCTCAATCGCAAGTTCCAAATCTAATTCTGATAATTTGAGACTCTGCCATAATTGTGCGTTGACGAGTGGCATCGCTGCAGATATGCCTGCTGTGACGTTGTTGTCTGTACCAACTTCAATAGACATGGCTTGTCCGCCCATTTCCATTACCATGACTTGTTTCTTCAATGTCCTTTGATAATTGCCGCTCGCGCTGATGTTCGGATATAATGCCGAATATGCGCCTTTCTTGGCATAACCGGTTTTCTCGATTGTCATGTCAGCAATCTTGATAGTGTTGCTTTCCGACAAGGCTATCTGTATCGCCTCGTCTAGGCTTATTTTCTCTTGTGCATGCATAATGATACATCCAGAAAATAATACTGCCAATAATAATGATAACTGTTTGAATCTTAACATTTTATGATTTGTTTTTGATTTTATTCACTTAAACGTTTCCTTTGCTTATTTTTGAAATGCAAAAGAACGAAAAAATAAGATATAATCTTCTAAATTTCATGGCTTTTTTTACAAAAATTAAACCATTAATATAGCTTTTACTATCATTTCAATGAATTGAAAATTTTTATAAATGAATATGATTTTACAACTAAGAAAACTGTGTTTTGTTCACTTTTAATTAGTATCTGTTTAATTTTTATCTGAGTTTTTATTCTCCTTATAAAAAATAATTGTACTTTTACGCCCGCTAATGACGCAATTTTTAAGGTATGAAGGCTCGTATTTTAGGAATGTTTTTGTTATTTGAAGCATTATTTCAGTTTATCGCTTCATGTGTCGCCTTATTCTATTTCTACAGATGTGGTGATGGTGACGTTTTGGCATTGACAGTTTCTACAATCATAACGGCAATTTGTGGTTTCATACTTATTTCAGCTGGAAGAAATGATATAAAAAGACCTAATAGAGATGATATAGAGAACTTTGAGGTAAAAGATTCTTTCTTTATTGTCACAGTGACATGGGTGTGTTTTGCTATTTTTGGCATGCTGCCTTTCCTTTTGAATGGAACTACAAAAACCATAACTGATGCTTTCTTTGAAGCCATGTCTGGTTTTACTACAACGGGCTCAACAATTCTCAATAATATTGATCATCAGCCTCATGGAATTCTATTTTGGAGAAGTATGATGCAGTGGCTAGGAGGACTTGGAATCATCGTTTTGTTCTTAGCCGTCATGCCTGCTCTGAACAGAAATTCTAACAAGGTGATGATGTTTTCTGCAGAAATGTCAGGTATTGGTGTCAAAAAATTACACCCAAAGATGATCATGACAGCGAGAAAATTATTGGGTATCTATGTTATTCTCACACTTTTATGTTGTTTGGCATACAAATTTGGTCCGATGAATACTTTTGACGCTATCTGTCATGCTATGACAACAATGTCGAGCGGAGGATTTAGTACTCATCAGTCGAGTATAGGCTTTTGGAACTCACCATATCTTGAATATATATCGAGTTTCTTTATGATTTTGTCTGGAATTAACTTCTCTTTGTATTATTTTCTCTTCACAGGTGAAGTGAAAATGTTCCGTCAAAATGAAGAACTGAAATGGTATATTGGTACGGTATTATTTTTTACTCTTATTATATTAGCGTTTTTTTATGTGGCTCCTGAAATAGATACACTTTTAGCCCAGCCAGACTCGTATCCTGAAGGATTTGAAAATCGTTTCAGAACAGCACTTTTCCATGTTTCTTCTATAATTACATCCACATGTTATCAGGCTGAGAACTTCGATTATGATATTTGGGGAAGTTTATTTGTAATACCTACATTCCTGCTGATGGCAAGTGGAGCCTGTGCAGGATCTACAAGTGGCGGAATAAAGATCATCCGTGAGATTATATGCATTAAATCTATTAATAATGTCTTCAGACAACTAATTCACCCTAATGCTTTGTTCTCAGTTAGGATTTCTAACGAAGTAGTTGAAGAGGAGAAAACCTGGAGAGTTCTGAACTTCCTGATTATCTTTCTTATGATATTTCTTATAGGTGTTTTGCTTCTTATAATAAGCGGATGTACACTGGAAGAGAGTATCTTTAATTGTATCTCTGGCTTAGGTAATTCAGGACCAGGTCTGTATAGCACAGGTCCTTCTCTTTCCTTCTCGGAAATGTCAGTGATGGGTAAATGGGTTATGTCAGCGCTGATGTTGATAGGTCGTTTGGAGATATTTACTGTTTTGATAACTGTTCTAGGTCTCTTTAGAGGTAAAAAATGGTGAATTTATTGATTTATGTCTCCTCTTTGTTGATTTTTCGATATAGACATTATAAGTTGTCTTATCTTTGTCGATAAATGATGTCAGTATGAATAAAGAGAGTACATTTTTAAATTTTCTGAAGACTAAATCGAGGGTGATTGCCGCATGGTTATCAATATTCTTGTTTTTCTTCCTCACTTTTTGGTCTGGTTGGTTGGTCTCTTTACTTCATTCTTTGATGTTGACAGCGTGTATGATCTTTGCAAGTGAGATAGAATCCAGGTATATTATCAGATTGCTTCAAAATAAAAAAGAGTACCTGTTTTATTTGGTTAATTTCGTCTTTGTTATCTTTATAACGTTCCTGACAATCTATTTGGAAACTGTTTTCTCGATATATTCTAAGGAGTTCAACGATAAGATACCTTTAGTTCCTTTCTTGGTGCGATTGGCTCTATATATAGCGACTGTGACAATCACGGCTATTTCTGTCCTGCAGCAAAAAGAGAAAGAAACTCAAAGAGTTAAGAATGAACTTGAGAAAGAGAAACTTAACATAGAATTACGTTTCCTTAAATCGCAGATGACTCCGCATTTCTTATTTAACGCCTTGAATAATATTTATTCTCTTGTCTATACTAAAGATGAAAGGGCGCCTCAAAGTGTATTAAAGCTATCGGATATGATGCGTTATGTTATGGTGGACAGCCAGGTAGATAAGATTTCGTTGGAGAAAGAAGTGAAATATATAGACACGTATATAGATTTTCAACTTATGGGAATGGAGAACAAATCCAATGTTAAGTTTGAGAAAGATGTTAAGAATTTTGATTATAAAATACCACCAATGATACTTCAACCACTAGTGGAGAATAGTTTTAAGCATAGTCGTGTTGTAAACGACCCCAACGGATTCGTAAACTTCTATCTATTTCAAGATAATAACGATCTGTTATTCATTGCAAGAAATTCTATTAAAGGTACATCTTTATCAGTAATAGATCCTGATAAGAAACAACAGTCTGGAATAGGACTGGAAAACGTTAAGAAGAGATTGAAATTATATTATGACAAAAATTATTCTTTCGATGTAAAACATGAGGATAATTGTTATGAGACAACAATAAAAATAGGAGATAGGTTTAATGAAAAGAAAGTATAATGTACTCATCGTTGATGATGAGTTTCTGGCAAGAAAATTATTGTCGGAATATGTTTCCAAGATAGATTTCTTAAACTTGATTGACACATGTTCTGATGCCACGCAAGCGATGGAAGTGCTTAACGATAATGAGGTGGATATTATCTTACTCGATATTCAGATGCCAGAAATCTCTGGTATGGAAATGTTAAAATTGCTTAACAAGAAAACCTCAGTCATACTTACGACAGCATATTCTGAATATGCCGTCGATGCTTTCTCGCTCGGTGTTGTCGATTATCTCCTGAAACCTTTCGATTATGCAAGATTCCTGCAGGCGATAAATAAAGTGGTCGCACAATCATCATCAGTTTTTTTAACTGATGCATGTAATGATTATCTGATGGTTAAGGCTGACTATAAATTATACAAAGTCAATTTTGACGATCTGTTATTTATTGAGGGGCAACATGAATACGTTACGTTTCATACAAAGACCAAGCGTATTACGGCTTTGTATTCCTTGAAGAATCTTGAGGATACTTTACCTAAAGACAGATTTATAAGAGTTCACAAATCTTTTATAGTATCAATAAAGAATATTGAAGATATTGATAAAGCTGTGGTGACAGTCGCAGGTAATAAAATACCTATAGGAGCCAGTTATCGCGATGCGATGATAGAACGACTTTCTTAATCTTCCAAGACTTCCAGATTTACATTGCCATTGATTTTCTCCAATGTGTTGCTTGAAGGTTTTTGATAAATTTTAAGATCAAACATCGTCACAACGGCAAAGATATGGTCAAAAATGTCGCTTTGTATATTTTCGTAATTAACCCAGATCTTATTGGAGCTGAATGCATAGACCTGAATCGGGATTCCATATTCTGTAGGAGCTAATTGTCTGACCATGAATGTCATATCTTTATTGATATAAGGATTATGAGATAAATATTCAGTAAGATATGCTCTGAAAATTCCTATATTTGTCTGCCGTCTTCCATTGACGGGATTGGAGTCATCTATATTATTTCTTTTATTATATTCTTCAATTTCATTTTCTTTATCGGTAATGTATTGTGTTATGAGTTGGAATTTTTTGAATTTTTCCAGCATTTCAGGAGTGCAGAATTTAATGGTGTCAGCGTCAATCACAAATGAACGGGCTATTCTTCTGCCGCCGGAGCTTTCCATACCTCGCCAATTGGTGAAAGAGTCGGATATTAATGAATATGTCGGTATTGTAGTGATGGTCTTATCCCAATTCTGAACTTTAACACTGGTTAAACCAATCTCAAGTACCTCTCCATCTGCTTTGCTTTTCTCCATTACAATCCAGTCGCCAATACGAAGCATATCGTTTATCGTTAATTGTAAGCCACCAACAAAACCTAAAATAGGGTCTTTGAAAACTAACATCAAAACAGCCGATAGTGTTCCTAAACCTATCAGTATATTTGACAGTTCCTTCTGAGTGAGAATCGCAATTATCAATAATAAGCATATTACGTAAACTATAATCTTAAGTACTTGGATAAATCCTTTAATAGGCTTGCTTTTGGATACTTCGTATGTGTTATAAATATCGTTTAAAGTACTTAATATCGCATCGATAACTCTGCTATAGACAAAAACTTCATATATTTTTGTCATCATGATGATGGCAGATGATAGTAGTGGAAATGATGGTATTGAAATAGGAATAAGACCTCTTATAATATAAGCCGGGATTAAAAGACATATTCTGTTGAAAAACTTATTCTCAATAATGATGTCATCTCGTTTTGTCTCTGTTTTCTGTAAAAAGACAAATACGGTTTTCTTAATGATTAAAATTGTGATGAAATATATTATTATGGATATAAGAAATAGTGTTATTAAACTTATGATCTCAGATATTACACCAGATAGATTTTCTGATAGACCTATCTTTTCGAAAGTTTTTTCTAATAATATGATATATTTTTCAAACATGATGCGATTATTTACTTGATAATAATATTTTTATACTCAGAGGATTTACTTTTACTGATATTTCTTTGCCCATAAAGATGGCTTCACCGTCAATATTAACAACTTCTTCTTCATTACGAATGACACGAGCAGTTCTTGTCTTATATATTTCAATGAAATTTGATTTGTCAATATTTTTTGTCATTAATAAAGTAGCAGCTAGAGGAGCTTCGATTATGTTGGGTTTCTTGAATACGCATACATCTAAAAGTCCATCTTGTACGCTTGCTTTTGGCGAGATCTCGGCATTATAGCCAAATTGATTTGAATTCGCAAATGTGATAAAGAATGGCTTGCATTCTATGGTTCTATCGTCATCTAGTATTAATTTATAATTTTTAGGCTTAAAATTTGGATAAATCTCGGTGATTAATTTAGCGTATGTGATAAAACCTCTTTTTGGGTCTTTCGCGAAAAAATCAGCGATTTGGGCGTCAAAACCTATGCCGGCAACACTAAGAAAAGGTACATCGTTCATGGTAGCTGTGTCGATTTTTACTTCTGTACCATTATTAACAACTTCCTTGATCAAACGTTCAATACGCAATGGAAGTTTCAGATGACGTGCCAAACCATTACCCGATCCTTGTGGCACTATAATTAAAGTCTGATCTTTGTTTATTAAACATTTGGCAATTTCATTAATAGTGCCATCACCACCAACGGCTCCAATGTATTCGTAGCCTTCTTCAATGGCTTCAAGAGTTAATTCGCTTGCATGATTTACATGCTCAGTAAAAGCAATACTATAATCGTATTTAGTTTTATCTATATATAAATCAACAAGATTAGGAAATTTATTCTTGTTATGATGCCCTGAAATAGGATTAACAATAAACTTAATTCTCTTTTTCATTTGCTGATATATAATTTATTCTTGTTCATTCTGTTATTATACTGTTGTAACCTTAACCTAAATTGATTGTTCAAATCATTCCATTTGTCATTTTTACTGACATATAAGTTATTCCTTAAATAATCATCATCAATGTCATAGACAGAATGTATGTTCTTACCATCGCTTTGCATAAAATATTCTCCATCAGAATATTGGTACATGCTGTTTAAAAAGCTAATATATGAAACTTGTTGAATGCTGTCAAAAATATTTCTTCCAAAACTAAAAACAGACTCTTTAATATTCAATGCGCTTATTATTGAGATGTTAATATCCAACTGTTGAACTATCTCATTGATATGTCCTTTTTCAATAATTTTGGGCGAGTAGAAAGCGAGAGGTATTTTATACGAGCCTTTTATGTTTTTATACTTATTATAATAATGTTCAGAATTTCCGTGGTCAGCCACAAATACAAAGAGCGTGTTTTCATACCAATCTTGTTGTGAAATGTTCCGGAAAAATTCAGACAGGGCGTCATCAGTAAATCTTACGGTCTTTTCGAATGGTGTTTTATCCTTGACATATTCCGGAATATTGTATTGCTCCGGTAATGAATATGGCACGTGTGATGATAAAGTGAAAATAACAGATGCAAATGGTTCTTGAAATTCATTTAACTTGTTGGCGGTGTATTGAAGAAATGCCATGTCGTAAATTCCCCAGGTCCCATCATAATCTTGATCATTATTGTATTCATCTCTACCATAATAATCATCAAAGCCGCATGATTTTGACGTTGAGGAGAAATTCATGGTGCCATTATTGCCGCCATGAAAAAAAGCTGTTTTATATCCATGTCGTTTCAAAATATCTCCAAAACCTTCAATTCTGTTGCTGGTATATCTCGAGGTAGGATAGTCTGTAGCCATAAGAGAAGGAATTCCTGCTAATATGGATGGTAATGATTCTATAGATCGTCTGCCATTAGACATGCCGTCAAAAGTTAGACTTTCACTGAAAATCGAGTCAAGGAAAGGAGTGAGGCTCTGTCCTCGTTCAGGGTTATAGTGTCCGATCATCTCTTGCCCGAAACTTTCCATAATGATCAGAACCAGATTCTGATTATTTGTATCGTTTTTAATAAATCTGTTGTTCGTCAGATTATTATGTTCTGGTGAATATAGACTGTCAATGATATTATCATCGAAGTAATATATGTTGTCGAGGGCATCAGAAGTAGATCCATATACGATGCTGAATGGTGTATTTATTACCAAAGGCGCGTATTTTGTAGTATAATTTGCTGCGGTAACAAGCGATATCGGTACCAGTTGAAATCCTCCTCTGATACCTATAACTGATGCCGCCAGAATAAGAATAAAAGAAATGCATTGTCTTATATACCAGTTTGAATTGTATTGCCTTTCAATATTTCTTAGCTTTGTCTTTTTAGTTAAGATGATGATAATGAACAATATTATAAAAAATAATATGAACATGTACCAAAAATCTTTTATAAAACTGATAACAAGACCAAACTGATTCTCATCAGTGCCCTTAAAGAAGGTGAACAATTCGGAACACATTCTTTTATCAATATATCTGAAATATATTACATCAATGAGATTCAATGCAATAGCTGTAGAATTTGTTATTACAAAAGAAATATCAACTACTTTCTTATAATTTTTCTTGTCTCTGAAGGGGAGTGGAATACAACTCAACACTATCAGAGGTGTGTTGAAAATGATAAGAGTGTTGAGATCGAAACGAAGTCCGACAAAGAATAATCTGTATAATTCAGATATGCATATATCAGGGAAACTGTCAGTGTTGAACAAATAAAGACACCATCTGCTGAATGTCAACAATAGAAACATGATAAGTAGTCTTATTGTTAGCATTTTCAAGAGTGAAGTTTCCTTATTATTCAATATCTTCGACATTACGATCATTTTTGCAAATTTATAAAAATAATTGCTATTTGCTTTAATATAAGTTAAAAATAAGGTTTATTTTTCGGTAAAATTATTATCTTTGTAATGCATATTAAATGAAATAGGATTTTTTATGAAATTTAAATTATTGATATTAAATGTATTATTTTCGTTAGTTCTTTATTCACAAGATGAATTATATCCTCAATATCCACATCCTGTAAAAATACCTGTGTTTTTGTCAGCAACGTTTGGAGAGTTAAGAAATAATGCTTTCCATGCAGGTGTTGATATAAAGACTCAGGGAGTTGAAGGAAAAGAGGTCTTTGCTGTTGCTGACGGATATGTTAGTAGGATAGGAGTTTCTCCATTCGGCTATGGGAAAGTCGTTTATATAACACATAATGATGGTTATACATCTGTTTATGCTCATTTAAGTAAATTTAATCAGAAGTTGACAGATTATGTTAGATCAAAGCAATATGAAGAACGCTCGTTCGCACAAAATATAATTCTTGATGATAATGTTTTTCCTGTTAAAAGAGGTGATTATCTGGGACTTACTGGTAATTCTGGAAGTTCTGGAGGACCTCATCTGCATTATGAGATCAGGGATACAGAGACACAGGAACCTCTTAATCCAATGTATTTCGGTTTGAAGGTGAGAGATACTAAGAGACCGTCTATCAAAGCTTTGGCTATTTATCCTCTTGATAATTCGGTAGTAGATGATAATTGTCTTGCTTTATATTCTAAGGTTGTTTTTAAAGATAATAAATATATCCTTGATAATTCAACATTTAAAGCCAATGGCAGTATTGCTTTTGGTATAAATGTTCATGATATGGCAGATGGCTCTTATAATAAAAATGGTGTGTATAGTATAGAGTTATATGCAGATGATGAATTGATTTTTAATATCAAATCAGATAAATATTCCTATAATGAAACTCGTTATATCAATAGTCTTATTGATTACTCTTATTATATCAAGGAAAAGGAAAGGTTCATTAGGACAGAAATCGATGAGTTTAACAAACTGAGCATCTATGAAAAAGCTAATGGTATCGTTAATATACAAGAAGGAGATACAATAAAGATGAGCTTCATAGTGAAAGATTATAGTAATAATAAGTCGGTTCTGAATTTTACATTAATAGGAAGTGAACTTCCTGAATTAGAGCCGAAGGAGATCTTGCCTCGTTCATATTATCGTATCTTTGATGGTAATCCATCTTCAATTAATCTGGATGCTTGTGAGGTGGAGATTCCTGAATTCGCTTTTTATAGAGATGAATATGTTAAAGCAGTGCAGATTGATACGATTGATAATATTTTCTCAGAATATGCCTATCAGATAGGTTCTGAGGAGATTCCGCTCCATAAAAAAATTAATGTTAGAATTAAGCCGCCGAAAGGCTATGATGATGATAGTACTCTATATGTAGCCATCATTAATGAAAATGGTGAGAGAATATTTCTTGGAGCTCAGATGAAGGATGGTTTTATACAAGCAAGGACAAATGTTTTAGGTGTCTTTATTCTTTCAAAAGATACAATAAAACCTAATATAAAACCTCTTAATTTTAGAACAGATTCTTCAATATCAGAGAATTGGTCTTTACGATTTGAAATCGAAGATAAGGATAGCGGTATAGCAAAATATGATTTGTATGTTAACGATGAGTGGGTTTTGGCTGATTATGATGCTAAGAATAAGTTATTAATATATCAGGTCGATAGTCATATTAAAAAAGGTGACAATAATATTAAGCTTATTGTCACCGATATGATGGGAAATGAAGCTGTTTATAATACTAATCTTCAACGTTAGGGACATATTGATAAGCACCGGCATCAGGATGGTTTCCTCTGGCGATACCGTCTAAGTCATATTGTAACAATCCTACTGAGTATATAGGATTTCCTAATCCAATAGCTGGCGATAATGTATCAAGATGATAATTGAATTCATTGTAATTTACAAACTTTGGATCATGATTAAATAGACATTCATTAAAATTACTGAAAATCTCATTATTTATCCTTCTTGTTTTTAACAAACAATTGTTGAAAATATATGTTGTATCGGTGCCGGCATAAAATTCAGTATCGAATTCATCTTTATAATTACCATACATTATGCTGTTATCCATCTCGAAGAAGAAATCGTTGGCATAGTATATGCCATCTGTTGGGTTTTGATAAATATTATTAAAAAATAGCGATGGGGTAGATCTCGCAGACCCATTCCAATAGTTAGCCACAGTAGTATGTTCGAAGAGGTATTCGCCTCCACCTGTAAGCGCTACTGCATAATTGCCGCAATTGGCTACTACAGAATTAGAAGTCTTTATATTATAAAGATTTGAATATATACCCATGCCTGTATGATTTTCTATTATGGTATTATCAATTGTAAGTAAGGCTAAATTATCTTTTAGAAATCGTTGAGCCTGAATGCCTATGAAACCATTCCTGATAATTGCATGGTTTATGCTGTGTCCGTATCCTTCTCTTGCTTCCATTAACCAAATTCTATCCCACTGTCCTGGCTCGTCGTCGTAATAACTTTCTAATCTGTCTCCCTGAAACACGACAGGATTTGCTGCCGTGCCGTTTACGGTGAGTTGAGCTTCGCTATATGCCCATAAGCCGCTTCCATCGTGAAAATGTATTCTCGCACCTTCGTCAATTATCAATGTGCCGTATGAGTTAATCAGAGCATATCCATATATAACGTATGGCTTTTCTGCAGTCCAATGAACTATCTGAAGACTATCTGCAACTATTTTAAATTTTGGAAAACCGCTAACATATTGATCTGCTACTATATATATTGCATTTTGTCCGTAAGCAGTTAAATTGACGATTTGTTTGTTATTGTTGGTTTCGAAAATCAGTTGATCTTCAACAAAGAATGGATTGTCACTGTCATTTGGATCTATGGTTACGCGAACAAAGATGTATAGACTATCTTTGCTATAGATTTCCATATCGTTAAAATCAACTCCTGATTCTCCGTCAATATTAATACTAAATGGTGAAGAATTGCCACCAGCCAATTTTATTGAGTTTATTTTTAGATTCTCATTGTTATGATTATAGATCATAAGAGCTCGTGTAGATGATCCAATGGTAGTGAACACTGTGTCGAAGGATAATGTGTCATTGGAGAAGGATAATTTTAAAAAGTCATTACTGCTGAATATCCTATCTTTCTTACAAGAACTAAACGCTATGACAGACAGAAATAATATCGTCCAAAAATATTTATACATAATTAAATCCCTAATTTGAGATATTACGACAAAATAGTGAAATTTATTGTGTTTGCTTGGAATAGTCTTCCCATTTAGTGTCAAGATAAGCATTGCTGCCAAAATACTCTAATATAGGAATTAGATTTTTAGCCTCAACATAACCAGGTAAAACTGTTATAATCTGATTCTTCTCATTCATAAAGACGTATGATGGATAAGACATCTTTCCTTGTAATAACGCGGCGGCTAATTGATGTGTGCCTTTTCTAGGTCCGTTAGGGTTTTCATTTACAAAGGTATATCCCATAAATTCAATGCTTTCACTTTGTTCAGCATCGAATTTTACTGCATGAAAATTATCATTGATATATTTTACAACTTCAGGATCTATAAATGTTGTTTGATCCATCTTTTTACACCAGCCGCACCAATCTGTATAAACGTCTATAAAAATCTTTTTAGGTGTGGTTTCGTTGAGTTTAACAGCTTCTTCAAAGCTTATCCATTTTATCTTTTCAGATGTTGGTGTTTGTGCATTGACATTGTAAATTGATAAAGTAGCTATCAGTGCAATTATATAATTTATTCTTTTCATTTTCAATCGTATTTATATTTTATTCTTTCTATTTCCTTCTTGTTATCTTTTTCCTTAAGATTGTCACGCTTATCATAGAAATGTTTACCTTTGGCTAAAGCTATACTTACTTTCGCTAGACCTTTGTCATTGATAAACATGTCGATAGGAACAATTGTAAATCCTTTTTCATTGGATTTGGCTTTTAATTTATTTAGTTCTCTTCTTGTAAGTAAAAGTTTCCTTTCTCGTTTTGGATCGTGGTTGTTATATGTTCCATGAGAATATTCTGTTATATGCATTCCAATAACATAAAGCTCATTGTTTTTAAAAGTACAATATGAATCGGAGAGACTGGCTTTGCCTTCTCTTATACTTTTAATTTCTGTACCAGTTAGTACAATACCAGCCGTATAAGTATCAATGATAAAATATTCGAATGATACTCTTTTGTTTTTAATGTGGATTTTATTTTGTGTTTTTTCTTTTGCCATAAATTAGTATTTCCACTTAAATTAAGGGGACGATTGTCCCCTTAATAATTTATTTTACATCGCCTAATATTAAAGGCATGCCATCATTACCGCCAATAACAACGACCTTTGAATTAGGTGATTCCGCGAGTTTCAATGTGGCTTCTATACCTTTGTCGCGAAGAATCTTATCGGTAATACTAGCACTGACTATACTATTTGCTTTTGCTTTACCTTCTGCTTCAACTCGTTGACGCTCAGCTTCTTGTGCTGCCTTTTCCAGCTTGAATTCGTACTCGAGAGCTTCTTGCTCTTGTTTTAACTTACTTTCAATAGCTGATTTGATTGTTGGAGGTAATGTGACAGAACGAATAAGAACTTGATTAAGTTGAACATACTGCTCGTCTAAAAGTTTCTTGGTTTCTACAAATATTTCTTCTTGAATAGCGTCACGTTTTGTAGAATAGATCTGTTCTGGTGTATAACGACCTACAACACTTCTTGCTGCAGAACGCATTGCCGGAACAACTATTCTTGTAAGGTAATTAGTGCCGATTCTTACGTGAAGTTCTCCTAATTCGTCCCACTTTGGCTGATACCATGCTGAGAACTCGATTTTTATTTCAAGACCGTTAGATGACAAAGCACTCATCTCCTCAGAAATCTCTTGTTGACGTGTCTCATATACGTACATGGTATTCCATGGTGCTATGAAATGGAAACCTTCTTCGTATGTTCTTGTGACATCAACACCGCCTCCAAATAAACGGAATAAAACACCACCGTGACCGGCAGGAATGGTTTTGGTAATTCTACCCCAAAATACTATCAATAAAAAAATTATACCTACCACTATGAAGATAGGCGTGTACCTTTTCAAATCATTATTACCACGATTGTCTGATTGTTGTGAATACTGCATATTGTTTATAGTTTTAAATTATTCTACAAAAATACTATTATTTTTTTAATTGATATATGTTTTGTATTATGTCTTCTATTTTTTTCGTCAAATATGTGTTTATTTTAAATATAGTATTATAATGTCAGTATCAATTGAAGTTTTGCTTCTGCCTTATGATTTGCTTCAATTTTTTCTAAGCCACTTCCAATTTCATGAATGTTATCATAAAATGTACATGCAATCTTGCTTGAAATCTGTAATTTATCTATTGGTTTAATTTTTACTACGATATAAACTCTCTTACCTTTATTGGATAAACCTCCAACAGAAAAAGCATATAAAACATCATTCTCATGTGCATAAACACTTCCTTTTTCTGCATTAAAGAGTTCATATCTGAATGCAATACTGTATTTTTTATGTGCGTTGTTGTATATAATATCCTGATATATCAGATATGCATCTGATTTTCCATCTTCATCATTATAGGAATTATATTCTGCTCTGCTTTTAATTGTGATACAGTCATTAATATCGAATGCAGAATGAAATCTTAACACATTGCTAATATCATTTATCAAATATCTTTGATATATATCTGTTTTTCCCGTATTTTTCATCTTTTCCTTGTGTCTGTACTCAAGGAAAAACAAGATGTTTTTTTTCGGCTGATAGTTTAACTGAATGTTAAGATCATGTGAGTTTGACGGAGAGTGAGCTGTGTTCTTTAACCAATCAGATTGATATAAATCGAAGCTTGTGATGAGTTTCCAATTTGCTGCTATAGAGATGCTGCTACTAAAGTACCATCCTTTTTCATTTCTTGTATTGCTTCCCGAAGCAAATGCATTACTGTAAAGACATTGGTATCTTTTATCGTAATTTCTGTATAAGATTGTAAGATCAATGTATCCAGCCGCCTGTATTGTGCTTCCAACCAAGCCCGCAAATGCCTTGTTATCACTCATCGCTAATTCACCATAAAATATTATCTTATTTAAAACATAATAAAAGTCAATTCCTTGATTAATAAGACTCTTCCCACGAAAGTAAAAGAGATTATATATATAATTGTTAGGGTCTAACTCAGCATTAAGATCTGTTTTATGTATTGTATAAGCAAGTTGAAAATTTGCGGTTTTATAACTTAGATTACAACCGTATAATTGCTGCCTGATCACTCTTCTATCTAGTATTTCATTATAGGTTCTATGCAATCCGCTTTGTTGTAAACTGCTTATCTTCAATGGTTTTTCTTCAAGACTATCATAGACTATTATATTAGCATCTCTTTTTTTATTGGAGTAAAATACACTTAGTTCAAAATTTTTATAGTTGAATGTTCCGGCGATGCCCCTCAAATAAAGACCTTCATTGGCTGTTTTACTGGCCGTGATTTTACGGCTTCTTCTTAATAAAGAGCCTCCTTTTGCTGTAAATGCCAAACCTGATCCCATAGTTAGTCCTTGTCCAAATGATAACTTGTAATCGCCTATGGACAAGCTTTTAACAAGACCAAAATCTTTCAGATGAAAATGAAATGAAATAAAGTCAAAAGCCTTATAACACTTATTACCAAGTAATTTTCTTATTGAATCGTTGATATTACCTTGAAAAATATATTCTCCAGGATCTTTCTCAAGTACAAATCCACTTTCTATTCTGTTTTTATAATTATAATCATAACGGAAATATAATCTCTGCGGACTGCCAAGATAGATGCTGTTCGGATCTTTATAAAGAAGTGAATCCTCTATATTTTTATAACCATCTTTTTCGTTAAGACATTGATATATTTCTGATATGATTTTGTGTTTGCCATATTTAAACATGTTTCTTAATTGTATTTTGTCGGAACTCTCATCTTTTTGAAATATTATTATAGGTCTTAACATTTCTATGGTTCTATCATCAATGCTTTCTATTTCGTATAACTCCTCGATTATCAGTATGTCTCCATATTCTTGCTGATAGTTTTTAATGTTTTCTAATTGAAAAATACTGATAATTTTGTATTCTGTCAATATATCAATATCATTGCTATTTATATTAATAGGGTTTTCCAATAGAGACCAATATGCTTCTATCAATTCTGAATAATCAAGATTTTCTTCTTCACTATTTTCTGCCATTCTTTCTATCTGTTCTATAATCAGCTCGTTGGAAATCTGTGCAAAAGATGTTACCGCAGAATACAACAAAAAAATTAGAATTATCTTTTTCATGTTATTGATAGTTTTTATTATCTATGTTAATTATAAAACTACATTGCAAAGACGCACCGAGAATATTGCTCATTTGAGCGGATATGTCTATCTCATACCGTTTGTGGTTATATCCTAATCCGAATGTGAATAAAGCAGGATTCAACTGCAATCCTGTTCTAATAAATATTTTCTTTATTGGAATATACTCTAAACCAATACGAAATGAAAGATTATCTTCAAAATTTTCCTCAATCTCAGATATGATCATAAAGTCATTGTTTACATAATATGAGAATCCGATGCGCATTATGACAGGAACTTTGTTGTTTTCATGAATTTTGACATTTATTGGATTAAAAATATATGTGGCGATTAAAATATTCTCTGTAATTTGTGATGAGATACCTATTTCGAAAGTCGCTGAGTGAATGTTATCGTATTCGTTTGAATATCTAAAAAAGAGATAGTCTAATTTTAATCCTATCTTTAGAAATGGAGCAAATTCTCTGGCAAAAGCCAGTGATATGACATTTTCATTATAATTTCTAAATCCGAACTGACTGGCGCTAATACCTATTACTCCTATTTTAAGTGGATTCAGGAAGGCGATGTTTTTATATGATAATTCATTGAGTAGAAATCTATTTTCGTATGATATGCCAATACTAATATTGTCGTATGATGCAATTCCGGCTGGATTGTTTTGTATAGACCAGAAATCGCATAATGCAACAGAGCACCTCCCTAGAGCGGCGGATCTACTTCCTACAGCCTGAAGAATATCCCATGCACATGCATTAATGCAAATTGATAGCAGATATCCTAATAAAAAGATTCTTTTATTCATGGTTTTTGGTTTTAAAGGTTCATGCAAAATTAAGTAAAAGATTATTTGTTTCTAAAAAAGATGTATCTTTGTAGTAGTTAAAAAATAATGTGTAGTATGTTAAAAATTATTATGTAGTACTAAACTTTAGTTGTATGGAATATCTAATTTACTTATTAGCAATAGTTTTCATTATTGTAGGAATTGTGGGTGACGTAGTTCCTGGATTGCCTGGCGTACCTATCAGTTACGCAGCGATGTTATTAATTCATTTTTTTACTGGTATTAATTACTCTTCTGAAACACTGGTTATCTATGGTATTATATGTGTTTTTATCACAATTTTGGATTATTTCGTCCCTATATGGGGAACTAAGAAGTTTGGAGGTACCAAGGCCGGTGTAAGAGGTAGTACAATAGGTTTGGTTATAGGTGTTGTTGTATTACCTATACTTGGAATAGTGATAGGACCTTTTGGTCTTATCGGAATCTTAGCAGGACCTTTCTTCGGAGCTTATATAGGTGAGAAAATGGGAGGCGTAGATGATAGATTAGCGTGGCGTTCAGCTTTTGGATCATTTGTAGGCTTTGTAGCTGGAACCTTGCTCAAAGTTGTATATTCTATTGTGGTAGGATTTGTTGTTATCAAAGATATTGTTGTTTCATTTTTTTAACTAGTTGAAAATAAATGTTATGTATAGTAATATAAACTTAACAAAACAAAAAGCGCATAATATAAGAGAGACTATCTTACGATCATTAACAGAAGCAGGCTCAGGTCATTTAGGTGGCTCGATAGATTTAGCTGATATTTTTTCTGTATTGTACTTCAATGAGATGAGGTATGATATTAATAATCCTTCATGGGAAGATCGCGACCGTCTTATATTATCGATAGGTCATACAGCACCGGTTCTTTATGCTTCTTTGGCGGAAGCAGGATTTTTCCCAAAAGATGAATGTATGACTTTGAGAAAGATTGGAAGCCGCCTGCAAGGACATCCTAGTAAGGATTCTGAACTCCCAGGTGTGGAGACTTCGGCTGGTTCACTGGGACAAGGTTTAGGAATAGCAATAGGAATGGCTCTTTCTGCCAAAATGGATGAAAAGAATTATAGAACATATTGTGTGATGGGTGATGGAGAACTTCAGGAGGGAAGTGTGTGGGAAGCCGCAATGGCAGCCTCAAATTATCGCCTTGATAATCTGTGTGCTATAATAGATCGTAACAGACTGCAGATTGACGGTTCAACAGAGAATGTCATGGCATTGGAACCTCTTGACGAGAAATGGACTTCGTTTGGATGGAATGTGGTTGAAATAGACGGTCATGATCATAATGATATTGTCGATGCCTTTGATGTGGCAAGAGCTACTAAAGGACAACCGACTCTGATTCTCGCCAATACAATAATGGGTAAAGGCGTGAAGAGTATTGAAAATGATAATAAATGGCATGGAAAGGTGCCTACAAAAGAACAATTAATAGACTTCCTTAACGAACTTGAAAAATAACTAGCTTATAATTAAAGTAAAAATTGAAATGAATACATATATTAATAAAGGTAATAAGGCGACTAAGACCGGTTTTGGTGAGGGAGTGTTAGAAGCAGCCAAGAAAAATAAGAATGTAGTTGGGATAGGTGCTGATATAACAGCTTCTGTTGGAATGAACTTCTTTGCAGATGCGTATCCGGAGAGATTCTTTTCTTTAGGAATTGCTGAACAGAATTGTGTTGCTGTAGCTGCAGGAATGGCTCTGTCAAATAAAATACCTGTATTTAGTACTTATGGAGTATTCGCTGCTCATAGAGCATGTGATCAGATTCGTATTTCGGTGTGTTACAATAATTTGCATGTCGTTATTGGTGGCGCTCATGCCGGCGTTTCTGTAGGTCCGGATGGAGCAACACATCAGGCTTTAGAGGATATTGCAACGATGAGAGTATTACCTAGGATGACGGTGATTTCTCCATGTGATGCGACACAGGCAAAAATAGCTACTGAAAAAGCAATCCTTGAACATGACGGCCCTGTATATGTGAGATTTGGTCGCGAACCTGTAGCTGATTTTACTGATGAAAATCAAAATTTTGTCATAGGTAAAGGGCAGATAATGAGAGAGGGTTCTGATATATGTGTTATTGCAACAGGTCATGAGGTGTGGGAAAGTCTTGAAGCTGCAAGACATCTTGAGAAAGAAGGAAAATCAGTGATGGTGGTTAATATGCATACGATAAAACCTTTAGATGAGGAGTTACTGTTGGATCTGGCAAAGCGTTTCTCTACAATCTATACTGTTGAGGAACATCAGATTATTGGCGGACTTGGTAGTGCCGTCGCAGAATTTCTCTCAGAACATCATCCTGTTAGAGTTATCAGGATTGGTATGAATGATATATTTGGTGAATCTGGTAAAGCAGAGGAACTTATGCATCGTTTTAAGTTAGATGCTGAAGGAATTTGTTCCTCTGTTTGTAGATAAGAACATGTTTATCTTGCTCTCAACTGTTCACCGTCTTCTTCAACAACGTGTTTCTTCCATGAATCTGGATAACCAACTTGTTTTGGTTTTGCGGGATAGCCGTGTCCGTTGTCGATAAACTTTCCGTTTTCTTCTTGTTTGATATTGCTATCTAGATACTTGACTAATAAGAAGTTATCTAGTTCTTTCCAACGTCTGACAGTGTTCTGCCCAGATTGTGAGGAGAAGTTGGTAAGATATGCGATAGCATCTTCTTTGGATGTATTTAAAAGTTCAACGGCTTTTTTATCAACATCTTTAACCTGAACTTGATATTCGGACTCTAGTTCTTTTTGTGTTTTTTGAATGTCACCGATTACTCTGTTGTAGAAAAGATATTTGAAATGAGCCACTCTGTTGAAAACCCAGAAAGCCGCATTGTCGGAATAAGTGATCATATTACCGTTGCCTTGTCTGAATTCTTCAGGAACTTCTGTTATAGAACAATAGAAAGGAGTATAAACCGTTGAGTTTGTGTCATCTACGCCAAACCATATAATGCCTCCGACTTCATTAGGCAACCAGTTTCTTGTCTGAGCGATGAAAGAGAAACCTGTTTGTTGTGTGACGGTACATCTCTCGTGGAAATATTCTTCTCCTTCGTATTCCCAATAGAGAGGAGTCCAACGGTAAGGAGAACCGAATGGGTCAGCACCAGCACCTTGTGATTTATCTAACTCAGTGTTTTGGAAATGGTTACGCATGAAATACATCATATCATCCAAAGAGATTTTTCTGTTAGGTTTCACGTAAAGAGGCATTCTTGGATTCTCTAGATTGATGCCTGTGGCATAGTCCCAATATTCTTCCATGCCATCGCAGATGTCGTTGAACATCATCCATACTCGGAGGTCGCATATACGAGCTGCGGAGAAATCAACAGGAGCGTATGCTGCACTGAAGTCGAAATCGGCGTCGTCGCCATCAAAGTAATTTTTTCTTCTTGCAAAATCTATGATGTCGTGTTTGTATATCACTTCAACATCTTGATTATAAAGCTTTTTCCAGTCTTTGTCGGTAATGGATTTCTTTCCGTCTCTTAAAGGGAAGGTCGTTATGCGAGCGGCGTTGGCGTGACCTGATACATAACCGTCAGGGATACGAATCGCGACCCACACTGCGCCCTTGTCGGCATTGATGGTATCGCCTGTTTTTTTATCGTATTTAGGAGTATAACCTTTACCTATTATTTCCATATACCAAACCTCGTTAGCATCCGAGATGGAGAATGTTTCGCCATCACTACCGTAACCGTATTCTTCTACTAAATCGGCCATGATTCTTATGGCTTCACGAGCTGAAGTGCTACGTTCCAGAGCCATGAACATAAGGCTTCCATAATCTATAATTCCAGTTGGGTCGATGAGTTCTGTACGTCCGCCGAAGGTAGTTTCGCCTAATGCCACTTGATTTTCATTGATATAACCTACAACTTGATAAGTGTGAGCAGGTTGTGGCACGTAACCTCTTATTGCATTTGTCCCACGATCGTAGATTGTACGCATGCTTTCAGGAGTCCAGTCGGCAGCAGGAGTGAAGTACAATTCACCGTATCTGATGTGAGAATCGGCGGCGTAAGTGATGAAGTTAGAACCATCAACAGAAGCCCCTTTCGTTACTAGGAAATTTGTACAAGCTTGTGATTCAATGTTTAATGATAATATAAACATCGCTAGTAATAGATAATTTATTTTTTTCATGATGATTTTATTTTTCTTTATGCAAAGATAAAGATTTTTAGTCATATAAACGTAATGTTAGCAATAGATTGTAATACATCTAATTATGTAGATTACTTCTATATAAATAACAATACTATATGTTTGATGAATGCTTGCATAATAAGATGATTGGGAGTAATAATTTGAACCCCCTGCCTTACTTGGGCATGTTTCTCAATTCTTTGGAATAATGCTGGAAAAGGTCGGTTTTCTTCTGCCTACCTAACTCTTTTTTGATATACATAATTATTGTTTTGTTCTGAAATAAAATATTATAGAGTTTTTTAAGATTCGGCAATTAATCTGGATTATTTACATTATTTTCTTACCTTTGTAAAAACATTTGCAATGAAATATCAATCGATACCTTTGGCGGAGAGATTGCGTCCTACTTCTTTGGATCAATATATTGGACAAGAGCATCTTATAGGTGAAAATGCGGTATTGCGTCGTGCTATAGAGAGCGGACGTGTCCCTTCAATGATTTTCTGGGGACCTCCGGGTGTGGGGAAAACGACTTTGGCATCTATTATATCAAAACAAGTTAAGAGACAGTTTTATGTTCTGAGTGCGATAAACAGCGGAGTGAAAGAGGTGCGTGAGGTGTTCGACAGGGCTCGTATGGCTCCCGATACTCCGATACTTTTTATCGATGAGATTCACCGTTTTAGCAAGTCACAGCAGGATTCATTGTTAAATGCAGTTGAAAAAGGACTTGTTATATTGATAGGTGCTACGACTGAAAATCCTAGTTTTGAAGTAATCTCTCCTTTACTTTCACGATGTCAGGTTTATGTCCTTAAATCGTTGGAAAAACATGATTTAGAGAAGTTGATAAACAATGCTTTGCCAGTATTGGAAAACGATTGCGGCAAGAAAATCATTCTTCAAGAGAAAGAAGCTTTCATGCAGATCAGCGGCGGCGATGCCCGTAAGTTACTCAATGCTCTCGAATTGGTCGTGGGTATGACCTGCGAGGCGAATCCTGAGGCTGAGTCCTTGACAATTACAAATGAGGTCACGACTCAATATATTCAGAATAATCTGTTGAAATATGATAGGATGGGGGAGATGCATTATGATATTATCTCCGCTTTCATCAAGTCGATGCGTGGTTCTGATCCTAATGCCGCTGTTTATTACCTTGCTCGTATGATTGAAGCTGGTGAAGATCCTCTTTTTATTGCACGTAGAATGTTGATATTGGCTTCGGAAGATATTGGCAATGCAAATCCTAATGCATTGTTGCTCGCCAACACTTGTTTCGATGCTGTGAATAAAATCGGTTTCCCAGAAAGTCGTATAATTCTCTCACAAACAGCAATTTATCTGGCGTCTTCACCGAAAAGTAACGCATCATATATGGCAATAAATATGGCTCAGGATGTGGTGCGTAAGACAGGAAATCTCAGCGTTCCAATGCATCTGCGTAATGCACCTACAAAACTGATGAAGGACATCGGTTATAGTGACGGCTATAAATATGCTCACGATTATGAAGGTAATTTTGTGGAACAAGAGTTTCTTCCTGAAGAATTATCAGGAACTAAGTTCTATCAGCCGCAAAATAATCCACGTGAAAAGGAATTGCAGAATTCTTTGAGAAACAAGTGGAAAGATAAGTATGGGTATTAATCAGTGCAGAAATTCATTTTTTGTTTTATTTTTTTTGTCTTTCAACTTTCAATTGTCTAATTTTTTGACACCCACTGTCTAATTTTTTGACACTTTGTTATTATTGGAAAAAGTTAAGTTGTTGATATATAATAATATCAATACTTTGGCACGATAAATGAAAGTGTATAGTTTAGTGTTGAGAGTGTAGAGTAGTTGTAAGTTAGATAGTTTATAGATTAAAGTTCATCAGAGCTACAAATACAAAAAGTCTGTTGACTGTTGTCCGTTGTCTGTTGACTCAATAAATAAACTTAAAACTAAAAGACTCTCAACTTTAAAACTACTCTAAACTCTACACCTTAAACTCTAAACTAAAAAAAGGTATGAAAATCGCATTTAAAAATTTCTTGATGACCTTGAAGCGCTATAAAGTGGCTTCGTTTCTTAACATCGCGGGACTTACTCTCGCTTTTGCGGCGTTTTACGTCATAGCCTCTCAGGTGATTTATTCTCTCACTTATAACCGCTCGCTCAAAGACTCGGAGCGCACCTTTATCGTAACCAGTTATCAGGAAATGTTGGAAAGCTGGTCAGCAAATTCTCCAAATCCAATCTCGTATGAAATAGCTGATGCCATGCCAGAAGTGGAAGCGATAGCTTCTATGAGACCTCATATCTTCCCGAAATCAGTGTTCTCTAAAGTCGATGAATATCACTTTGAAAAATTTCCTTACGGCATAACGAATTGTAACTTCTCTATCACCGACATCTTTGATTTCAATATCGTTGCTGGTGACATCGAGGATTTTAACGTTGAAAACGCTATTATGATTTCTCGTTCAGCTGCTGAAATTATGAATGTGGAAGTCGGCGGGCAGATCTTTACCGATAAAAACGGTAAACCAGAAAATTCTTTTAACATCGCCGCTATATTCGAAGACTTTGAAGAAAATACTATCCTTTCCAATCGCCATATCTTTCTTAATGATGAACGTCGCGACGGAATGCTAAATAACAACTGGAACTATATGGTTTTCGTGCGACTTATGGACGAAGATGATGCTGATAAGTTCAGTTATATGTGGCAAGATAAGTACATCTCCTGGAACAGATCGATGTACTTATCTTGCCACATATAA
>SUWT01000124.1 GCA_015061335.1 Lentimicrobiaceae bacterium
TTCCATCAAAGTATATCCATATCATTAACTGTCATTTATTTACAAGCTTATCGCCAAACTGTCTTTGGCAACATTACATAATTATACAAAAAAAAAGACTGTCTAAACTTGTTAGACAGCCTCTTTTTTTTGATTCCAATACCCTACCCTTCTCACTTTTGACTTGAAGATTTCCTCATCGCAGAATCTATTAGAATGTTAGATAATTATTTCGAACAAATAATCAGGAAACTTTTTCTATTGATTAGTGTTTCTTTCTCAATATATTTATTTATCTTTGCATTAGAGATATAAATTGTAATGAAGAATAGTGCATCATTTAGGGAACTAAGCAATCAGATAGAATATATTGCTTGTTGTATCGGAGTATTTGCAAAAAGATTCAACATTAGCAATCAGGAAGCTTATAGATATTTACTTAAGTTTGGAGGGTTGTCTTTTTTATATGATTTTTATGATGTTGAGCATACATTCTCCATTGATGAAGCAATAGATGATATCACAATAATAACACAACGTAACGGAGGCGCATTATATGATTGAGTTATATCATGGTTCTAATATGGTTGTAAAAGATATCGATCTCAGCAAAGGACGTTTGGGTAAAGATTTTGGTAAAGGATTTTATCTCAGCGAAGATAAACACCAAGCCATGAGAATGTCCATGTTGGTAACAAGAAGAGAAGGTACAGGCGAACCTACTTTAAATACATTTCTCTTTGATGAGACAGTTTTGTCTTCAAACGATATAAATATTATAAGATTTGATTCATACTCTGCAGAGTGGGCAGATTTTGTTTTAATGAACAGAAATAACAAGTTAGATATTCTAGCACACAATTATGATATCGTATATGGTCCTATTGCCAATGACAGGATAGGTTTACAAATTAAAAGGTTGGAACAAGGCATACAGAGTTCTAAAGAGTTTTTAAGGAACATCCGTTTTGTGCGTCCGACATTTCAGTATTATTTTGGAACAGAACGTTCTTTACAATTTATAAGAAGCAAATGAATAAACGACAACAAATAGAATTTCAATATCTGATAGAGCAATTAGTACATGATATGGCTATGATGTTGATATCAGATTACAAATACAATATGCAGGAAGCCATCAATGTAATATACCAGTCAAAGACATTTTCCAAGATAGAAGATCCAGATACAGGATTATACTATCAAGGTTCTGTTTACGTTTATAGCTTCTTAAAAGAAGAGATTACTTCTCAGATACAATAAAGTTATTTGTATTTACAACACATAATCCAACCTCACAATCTTCACCGGGCAATCATCGCCACAGTAGAGATTACCTCTCTCACGCTATCCCGAACAATTCTATCTCGAATATCAGCGTTGAACCTCCAGGTATGCCAGGCTGCGAATAATTGCCGTAAGCCATCTCGGCAGGAAGATAAACCTCCCATTTGTCGCCCACGCACATCTGCTGCATCGCTATTATCCAACCTTCTATCAAATCATTAAGACGAAATGCGATAGGCACGCCCTCGTCGCGGCTACTGTCGAACACCTTACCGTCAATAGTCCAGCCTGTGTAATGAGCCGTCACTACGCTACGAAGAGAAGGATGAACGCCGTCATTCCTACCTTCGCTAATCACCTTATAATAAATACCCTTAGGAAGAGCCTTGACGCCCTCCTCCTGAGCCTTGTTTTTCAACCAATCCCTGTTGGCTTGTATATATTCCTGTTTGTTCATATTTGTATGATTTTTTTAATAGCATTAAAGTTTCACAAAGTTAAGAAAATATAACATATCTACAGAATCACGACAAAAGTCTCAGCGAAATAATTATGAATATTGTTTATCCAAATACATAACAAAAGAAACATCGTAAAAAAACATAAATATTTTACATAACAAACGGTTCAAACCATCACATCTAACCCAACAACATAAGATATTGCTAAATCCTATCACATCGATAATACAGCATACTGGACAATAGGTAATCAATATGTTATCCCCCTATTTTTTAATAAAAATATTTTAAAAATAATGGATTTTTGAAAATAAATTCGTTACTTTTGTAGAAGTAAAAATAAATATAATCTTAATAAAAATATATCAATATGAAACATTATCGTATAATTATTGGGATATGGTTTTTATGTTTCTTTATCTTATCACCTTTACGTTTACTATCTCAATATTCTGTATATGACAAGGAAATCACACAAGATGAGGCGATATCCTTGTTGGACAATCTGTATAATTCAATGCAAAGATATCATCCGAATATTTATGAATACACTTCAAAAAAAGATTTTGACAAAATATTTAATGATTATTTGTCAGACCTGAAATTGAACAAGTACTATAAACCAGATGATCTTTGCAATATATTTACCTCTTTTATATCATACACCAAAGATAGCCATTCAAGTATCGGGATGTACAAACGTTACATTAAGACTAAGAATCCTACAGTTTCTCAGACAGATTCCTTAGTGAATGTATTTCCCTTTGCCTTTAACATAATTGATGGAAAGATGTATGTAGCCTACGATTTTTTCACAGATTCAATCATCACGGAAAAAAGTGAGATTGTTTATATTAACGAACAAGAAACTTCACAATGGATTATGGGGAAAAGGATGACAATATGTTCAGAGTTAGATTCGCACAAAGATGCTAAAATAAGTCGTCACTCTCAATATAAGTTATTGTCAAATAGAGTTAACAGATTCGGATTTGTGCCATATAATGGAAACGACACCTTGTATGCAGAATTTGATTGTGGTGTACATGTGCTTGATTACGACAAATATCTTTCAGAAGCGTATGGTGAAAATGATGAAATTGTAAGTTTTACTCCTTTAAATAACGGAAAAATAGCTTTGGTAAAGATTCAATATTTCTTTACATTGGAGACAATGTTACCTATCGTGAATAATATTATAGACAGTATAAGTAATTATGATTCTGAGAATTTAATCATTGATTTAAGAGAGTCGCCTGGAGGTCATGCTGAAGTAATTGGAGAATTTATCAAACAGATAACCGACAAACCATTCAAGATTTATTCAGAAGAACATTTCTATGTAAAAAAATCAATGAAAAAATCTCCGAATGAATATATGAGAAAACCATGGATTCACAGAGATTACATCAACAGAAAAGATGTAAAGAAATTATGGAAAGATGATCGAGACAGTGTGTTTGTAAAAATATCAGACGTAATATATCCTGACAAACATACAGATAAGTTTAATGGAAATATTTGGGTAATGGTTGGACCTTACACACATTCTGCTGCCGTAGAATTTGCAGCAACAATACAAGACAATAACATCGGGATAATTGTTGGTGAGGAATCATCTGCTGTTAACTGTTATGGCAATTCTATGGATTATGAATTTTCCAGCGATGTTTTAAATAACAAATATATACGTTATGATTATTTCGCGCCACACATAAAACTTATCAGACCATCAGGAGAATTGACAGATGCACCACACGGAATTATTCCTGATATAGAAATAAAAGCCAATACTACTCTAAAAAATGACGAACAATTAAATACGTTAATTGAGATTATAAATCAAACTAACAGATAAGCCATAAAGAAGATCTATTCCTCCAATCTCTACCAGAAGTTACAAGACGAAAAGACAAAGATGTGGCACTTAGGACGCTATGGCGAATAACAAATCCATTTCAGACCTTATCTCTGCCGGAACACTTGTTTCTTTCAATTGAAAATTATCAATTAACAATGTAGAATGTACTCCGCACCAACTCCACTAAATAAAATAGGAATTAGGAATTCAATAGCTATCAGCCAATAGTCATAGTCATAGTCATAGTCATAGCCATAGTCATAGCCATAGTCATAGCCATAGTCATAGCCATAGTCATAGCCATATTTCATAGTAAAAAAAAAGAGCCCGAAGGCTCTTTTAAAGATTCTTTTCAAATATAACTTTATGGTAGTTGTGGTATTACTTGTCCAGCTTCGTATGTTACGCCGTTATATTCTCCTCCGTAATAGAATCTTACATTACCTGCTTGACAATCCAAGAATATAACATTGTTGTGTGTTATATTTTGCATTGTTTCAGGACTGCCGACCTGTATTCCGTAATATTGGCTCTTGCTGATAACACAGTTTGTAATTGTCAAACGTCTATCGCTTCCTTCATAAATGTATAGGTTATTGCTTTCAGACCAACCGTTACCATAGCCGCCGCCAGAAATATTCACGTAATTCATTATAGAAGCTTGTTTA
>SUWT01000040.1 GCA_015061335.1 Lentimicrobiaceae bacterium
CAATGGAAAAGCCTTATTTTTTATAAAAAAATATACAGAATAAGGTGTTGATTCGCAAAACGTACTCTTATATCAATTTTGTCTCGATACATAAAAAGAGACCGTCTAAACTTGTTAGACAGCCTCAATAATAAAATGAATGAAGAAATATCAAAAATTACATACCTACGTATTTAATCTTATTAATATCACGTGGTTTTGCCTCCGGACTTTGGTCAGGATAACCAAAACCAATAACCATCAGAAATTCATAACCTTCTGAAAACGATAGCTTCTCTAAATATGGCCTTGCCTCTTCACTATTCATAAACTCCTTAGGTGCCATCTGAATACAACTGCCTATTCCGTACGCCCAAGCTGTATTAACCATATTGCCTGCTAATAATCCACAATCAACTTGAGAACATAAGCCAGGTTTCATAGCTATGAAAACCACTGTTGGCGCATTACGAAACATATTACGAAAGTTAGGATCCTTCTTTGGGTTACGAGGATCATCAGCATCCATATCTTTTAAGTACAAATCAGTCATAGCATTCAACATCTCTTGATTATCAACAACTCTTATCTCCCATGGCTGACGATTCATACCGTTTGGAGCATTGATACCACACTTCAAAATAACATCCATTATCTCATGAGGCACAGGCTCTGGCTTGTATGCTCTAATACTTCGCCTACTCATCATAACATCAACAACTTCTTCAGCAGTCGATTTATCTAATGCAAGCTGTTCATTCTTCTGTTCAGTGCAACTGCTCAATACAAATAATGCAAATCCCAACAAACAAAATAAACTCTTTATCCCCTTCATACAAATTATTTTTTGTACTCTAATTCATATAAATCATGTAAATCATGATCATTCATTCTCATGATAAACTTATAATCCAAATTCTTTGTAACCAACAACCATTCAAAAAACTCATCTAAAAATGTTTCTATACCTGCAGAATGTGCCTTGTGATAAAATAAGCTTAATTTCTTTTCAGCTTTGATGTCATCATATCCTTCTTGCTGTTGCTTTAGTAATTCAATTAAATTTTCCATACGTTTATTTTTTTCTAGTTAATAATTTTACAAATGTACAAAATATATAAACTTTTGTCAATAGTTTTCTTTATTTTTTTTAAACATTATATATGATGATAAGGTTCACCTTTTATAATTGTAAAGGCTCGATATAATTGCTCTACAAATATCAAACGTATCATCTGATGCGAAAATGTCATCTCTGAAAGACTGATTTTAATCTTCGCTTTCTCATAAACATCATTAGAAAATCCGTATGGACCTCCAACAACAAAAACCAATCTTTTATTACTAACATTTAACTTGTGCTCAATCCATTGTGAAAAAGAAACAGAGCTAAAAGTCTTACCCTTCTCATCTAATAATATCAGCTCATCACCAGGATTATACTGCGATAAAATCAATTCTCCCTCAAGCTTCTTCTGCTGCTCCTCCGATAAAGTCTTCCTATTCTTTATGTCAGGAATAACCTTCATCTCAAAAGGTATATAACGCTCCAACCTCTTTATATACTTACTGATACCAGTCTCTAAATAACTCTCATCAGTCTTTCCTATGACAAGAAACAAAATTTTCATAAGCAAATTTAAGATTTTTTTTCAAAAGATTTATTAATAATATTTTTATAAATTTGAAAAATAAAACATAAATTTATAATATAATGGAAATCAATGTTTTTCTAAATCATATCAAGAAAGATTTTATAGAAAGCTGTAATTTATACCATAAAAATCAGATTGGCAACAGCATCAGTATTTTTAATGATGAGAATAATTTCCCTGATTTAGATGGATTTCAACTTGCGATTATAGGCGTTGAAGAAGACAGAAATTCTTTCAATAATGATGGTTGTAAAGATGCTCCTAATGTCATAAGAAAATCTTTATATCAATTGTTTAATCATTGGAATAAATTGAAAATCATTGATCTAGGAAATATAAAATGTGGATTCGATGTAGAAGATACATACTTTGCTCTAAATAAGGTCTTTATGACACTATTAAAGTATAAGATAGTACCTATTATAATAGGTGGAAGCCAAGATCTAACATTCCCTATTTATCAAGTTTATGAAAATACAGGTAAATTGGTGAACATCACATCAATAGACTCACGTTTCGATATAGGACAAGATAATGAAAAACTTAATTCCAATTCGTATCTGAGTTATATCATACTTCATCAACCTAATTTTCTATTTAATTACACTAATATTGGTTATCAGAGTTATTACGTTGATAACCAAAGTATTGAACTTATGAAACAACTTCTTTTCGATGTTCATAGAATTGGAAATATCAAAGCTAATATCGAATTGGCGGAACCTCTGTTAAGAAATGCTGATATCATAAGTATAGATACTTCTGCATTCTGCGCATCCGATGCTCCAGGTATAAAATATAACTCTCCGAATGGTTTTTCTTCTGAAGATGGTTGCAGAATGACAAGATATGCTGGATTAAATCCAAAATTAACTTCCATAGGTTTTTTCGAATATAACCCTAATTACGACATTAATAATATTACCGCCAATACCTTGTCACAAATGATATGGTATTTCATTGAAGGATTTAGCAAGCGTATCAACGATTTTCCTCTCTACAATAGCCTTGATTTCAAACGTTATAACGTACAAATGGAGGGAATAAACGATGAAATAGTCTTTCTATGTCACAAAATAAGCGGTAAATGGTGGATTGATATGTCATTTAAAAGTAAAAACAGAGAAAAATACGAACGTCATCATTACATTCCTTGTTCTAAAGAAGATTACGAATTATGTTTAAAAAATGAGTTACCCGACAAATGGTGGCAATTTTATCAGAAATTGATGTAGTTTTATCTGCAACTATGGCTTAATAATTTTATCAGGATTATTTTCTATAAAACTATTCCAGCTGTTATTTGTCTTTTTCGCCTTAGGAATTTTGACAGTTCTATCATTATTATCATCGCCAATAATGTTCAAACTACGTTGAAAATAATGGCATACTGCTGCTGCCATCGCATCGGTGGCATCAAGAAAATCAGGTAAATGATCAAATTGTACTATTTTTTGCAACATCATGGCTACCTGTTCTTTAGATGCTGCTCCATTACCTGTTATAGACTGTTTTATCTTACGAGGAGTATATTCAAAAATAGGAATATCACGGTACAAAGCCGCCGCCATGGCCACACCCTGTGCTCTACCTAATTTCAGCATTGATTGTACATTCTTCCCGAAAAACGGAGCTTCAATAGCCAATTCATCAGGATGATACTCCTCAATAATCTCAAGAACCCTCTCAAAAATCTTCTTCAACTTCAACGCATGATTAGGATATTTATTCAGACGCAAAACCCCCATACGAAGCAAAGATAACTGATTTCCATTCTGTAAAATCAAACTATATCCCATCACCATCGTTCCCGGGTCTATACCCAATATTATTCGCTCTTTAGCCATTTTTCCTCTTAATTTTATTGTTATCTTCAAACAATAACAACCAACATGTCTTTTATATGCAGTCAATTGTCTGTAGTCTGTCCTCTTTTTATTATCTTTGTGCCATTAAAGCTGTAAAACAATGAATTATAAGGCAAAAATAATAAAATTCACAGAAACAACAGTAAAATTAGTAATCGTACTGTTGGGTATATGGATTTTATATAAAAAACTTATTCATAATCAAAACATTACAGTTTTATGGCAAGATATAAGTATTTCTTTTAAAGAAAAAAAACAGTTTAATTTAATGATCATCGCCGTAGCTTTGATGCCATTAAATCAGTATCTCGAAAGTCTTAAATGGAAAATTCAAGTAAAACCTATTGAAAACATAAGTTATTATAAATCATTCTTATCAATCTTTACAGGAATATCTGCAGGCATGTTTTTTCCTAACAGAATGGGTAATTTCCTCGGAAGAATCTTTATGCTCGAAAAAGGCGATAGAATTAAAGCCGCAATGCTGACATTAGTTGGAGGAATGGCTCAAATGATTGCTACAGTAGGAATAGGACTCTTGGCTACGCTATTCTTCATTGAAAAACATATTGTTATCATTTCTATAGGAATCATTATACTCATTTCTACATTAACGTTATTATATTTTAACATCCATCTTTTAAAATATGTTCAGTTTTTAATACCAAAACGTTTTAAGGAGAAAACACAATCATACGTCGAAATTTTCTCCAAATACAAAAGAAAGGAATTGTTTATGATACTTATTTTATCATTCTTAAGATATTTTCTTTATACATTTCAATTCATACTCTTATTATGGGCTTTCAATTTTCCTTTATCTTACTTTAAAACATTGATTCCTATAGCTTTAACATATCTTATGATGATGATAATACCTTTTATAACCATTATGGAAATTGCTGTGAGAGGTTCTGTAAGCATATTGGTTTTTGAAAAATGGCTTTTGATTAATGGAATAAATATTTCCTATAATAACATAGTTTTTTCAGCAAGTTCCTTATTATGGATTATTAACATCGCAATTCCAGCCTTGATAGGATTGTTTCTTACTCACAAATTAAAATTTTTCCGAGAAAAAAATGAATCTTGAATTACTACAATTATTGTTGAATATAATCCTTGTTATAACAGCAGCTTACATCATTTGTATAGCAGCCTTTACCTTAGGTTTATATAATTTAAAAGAACGTTTCGATGATTTTGATACTTCCTTAATTGTAAGAGTATCTGTCATAATTGCAGCAAGAAATGAAGAATTAAATATAAAAGAATTATTACAATCGCTTTATAATCAGACATTTCCAAAAAAATTATATGAAGTAATAATTATTGATGATCATTCTGAAGATAACACAAGAAATATCATTAAAGAATTCATAAAAGCACATAGCGACATAAACGTGAAATTGTTGGAATCTGATGGAACAGGAAAAAAAGCAGCTATTTCTCAAGGATTACATAATGCTGACAATGAGTATATTATAGTAACTGACGCAGATTGTGTTCTACATACAAAATGGATTGAAAGTATTGTCGCTTTTTATCAGAAAACAAATGCTAAAATGATTTTGGCTCCTGTTCTTCTTTCTCCGGCTAACAATATGTTTGAAAAAATTCAGGTTTTGGAGCATTTAAGTCTTATTGCAAGCACTGCAGGATCTGCTGCCATAGGTTTTCCCGTAATGTGTAACGGAGCCAATATGGCATACGAAAAACAGGCTGCCTTGGATGTGGAAAAACTACGAAAAGACTTTAATATCCCTTCAGGAGATGATATGTTTCTCCTAGAACAGTTTGTTAAAAACTTCGGACATAAAAACGTTAAATTTTTATTAAGTAAATCTGCCATAGTAAAGACAAAAACCTGTAATACCATTAAGGATTTTTTCAAACAAAGACAAAGATGGGTATCAAAGACTAAAAACTATACCAATTGGAAGATAATACTTACTGCACTGGTAGTTTTTTTCTTTAATTTAAGTATTATAACATTGTTTTTCAGTGCTTTTTTCATTCCTGCCCTATGGAGCCTTTATATATTGTTAACATTATTAAAATTCCTTGTCGATTTTCCGATATTGCGTAATATCACTAATTTCATGAGTCAGAATAACTTAATGAAATGGGCTCTTCCACTTGAATTCTTATACCCTTTCTATGTAGTTTTTACAGCTGTAAGCGGAATGTTTTTACAAGTCAGTTGGAAAAGAAAATAACATAGCTTTATTATTCATTTTATTTAAAATTTTAAAATTAAAAATTAATGAAAAATTGAATGAATAACTTATTGTTGATAACTTCAGAAGTATCTTAAAATCAATTAATAATAAAGTTTTTTCATGTTGATAACTTTGTCAAATCAAGTTAATATTTTTAAATAAAATTTTAACTTTTTCAACTTTTATCATTTTTTACGAAAATTAGCAAAAAATATTAACATTTTAATAGTTTATTAACATTACAATTGTTGATAAAATTATAATATTGAGACACAGATAGATATTTTTTTAATTATTAACGCTATTTTTTGTAAAATGTTCATAATTAGTAAGAAAAAACATATTATGGTTTGAAAAAAATTCATAACTTTGTAAAAATTTATCAACAATTGTAATATGAAAGAAATAATTCCTATAGCATGTGATCATGGTGGATTTGCCATGAAGCAGTATATTATTGAAAAACTGAAAGATAATGCTTACGAAGTAAAAGATTATGGAACCTATTCAGAAGAAAGTGTAGATTATCCTGATTTTATTCATCCCTTGGCAAAAGATATAGAAGATGGTGTTTATCCTCTAGGCATTATTCTTTGTGGAAGTGGAAACGGTGCGCAAATGACAGCTAATAAACATCATAATGTAAGAGCTGCCTTATGTTGGAATGTAGAATTGGGTAAGTTGGCACGTCAGCATAACAATGCCAATATATTGTCGTTACCTGGTCGTTTCATTTCGCATGAATTGGCATGGGAAATAGTTCAAGCTTATCTTACAACTCCATTTGAAGGTGGAAGACATCAAAAAAGAATAGATAAAATCGAATTATAAGAAATAAATTATCATGAACGATAATGGAGTAGCTTTCAATCAAAACGCTAAGATAATGGCTTCTGATGAGAATCATTATGAAATAATGATGCATCGTTATCATTCATCTATGCAAAATGCCGAAAAAAGTGCTTCATTATATTCTGATTTAAATCTTGAACGTCAGAGAGCTTTTTATATAAAGGATAAGTCTTTAAAAAAATTAGATAGGCTTCTGGTAGAATTTGATACTAATTTTTCTTCCAATGGTGGCAATGTTCTTTGGGCTAATACTTCTGATGATGCTAAATATATGATTATTAGTATTTTAAATAATCATAAAGTTAAAAAAGTCCTTAAAACAAATAGTTCAACATTAGAGGAAATAGGTCTTAATTCATTTTTGGAAATGAAAAAAATTAAAGTCATTGATACAAATATCGGTGATTTTATTTGTAATCTCATGAATGAACGACCTTATAATACGCGTTCATCTGCGCTGCGATTGAAAACTTCGGAGGTTGCTGATTTATATACTTCCGAATTCGGTATAAAAGAGAATTGTAACGCCAGACAGCTAACACTTTGTACCAAACAATTGTTAAAGAATGAAATGCTTAATGCTGGCGCTGTTATCACAGGAGCTAATTTTTTGGTTTCAGAAAGCGGCAGTGTGGTATTGACAGAGAACGAAGGCAATATCATAAAATCTTGTACTTATTCTCCGGTTCATATCATAGTCGCAGGCATCGATAAAATGATAAAATCATTGGATGAACTCAATGTATTGTTGCCTTTATCATCATTTTATGAACAAAAAGCTAATTCTGCTTCCTATTATCATATAATCAACAAACCTTATTCCGACGATAAAATAGTTCAGGACATTTATTTGATTCTAATTGATAATGACAGAACCAAGATATTGGAAAAGGAAAAGCAAAGATCTATCTTGTCTTGTGTAAATTGCGGGGCATGTGCTAATGTTTGTCCTATATACAACATAGTTGGTGGTCATATCTATCAGAATAATCATCCAGGACCTGTCGGTACTATTATAGCGCCTCTGATGAAGTTGAATGAAGAAACTTCACATTTCTGTTCTTTATGTACCTCTTGCGGTCGATGCGATGAGGTGTGTCCTATCAATATACCTTTGAAAGATCTGATTATTGAGAATAGAAAAGATTTGATAAAAGAAGATAAATCTAATTTTAGCGAGAGATATTTTTTTAATTATCTGATTAAGAAGATGGGTAACAGAAAAAATCTCGATAAATATGGAAATGTTTTTAAGGATTTTGAATTAAAACAATATATCAAAAAAAAGTGGGGAAATAGAAGAGAATTTCCTAAATTTGCAAAAGAATCATTTACAGACTACTGGAAAAATTTGAATAATATTAAATAAATTTAAAAAAATGAAAAGATTAGTTTTATTACTTTTAGCTTTATGCATTACATCGGTAATGTTTGCAGAGAATTTTGTTATGATTAAGGTTAAAAATCAACAAAATTTACAAGAATTATTTACTAGACAAGAACTCATAATACATCATCATAATGATAATTTTGTTCTTGCATCTACAAATGTTTTGTCAGACGATATGATTTTGTTGGATGAAAATTCATTTGCCAACAATGAACTTTATTATATCGTTTATTGTACAAAATCGGAACAATCAGAGTATGTCAACAGAGAAAAAAATAATGGTGTTGTTTTATATTCTGATGATAATTTATTGATAGTAAAACCATTAAATGCAAATTTCAAACCTGCAAAAAATGATGGTATGGTAGCTGTTTTCGATAAAGAGGCAAGATTACCACAGGCACACCGTGATTTTCCAACAGTAACTGAGCAAGATCCTGTAGTTGCATCATGTATAGAAAATGTTTCTATGGAGAATTTGGAAAGTACTGTCAGTTATTTGGAAAGCTTGGAAAACAGATATTATAACTCAGAATTTGCTTACGAAGCATCAGATTGGATTGCTGAACAATTTGAATCAATGAATCTTGAAACAGAAAAGTTTGAATTTACATATTACGGTAATCCTTCATCACCAAATGTTATTGGTATTCAATGGGGTACTACATATCCTGATGAATATGTAGTATGTGGTAGCCACTTGGATTCATATAGTTATTCTGGTGTTTGCCCTGGTGCTGACGACAATGCTACAGGTGTTGCTGCTGTTATCGAGACAGCAAGAATTTTAACACAATATGAATTTGAACGCTCTATAATTTATTGTGCATTCTCATGTGAAGAATTAGGTTTGATTGGCAGTGAGGCATACGCTTCATATTGTGAAGAAATGGGTATGAATATTGTGGGTTATTTCAATAATGACATGAACGGATATTTAAATCCAGGAGATGAAATCCATATCGACTTGATTTATCCTGATTATGTAGCTCCTATCGGTGATTATTATATGAATGTTGCTTCTGTATATTTCCCGGAAATGCAAGTTCGTCATGTTAATTTCCAAGCAGGCGACAGCGATCATACATCATTCAACCAACATGGTTATATGGGTATATATCCTTTTGAAGATTATCAGAATTATAGTCCTTATATTCACTCAGCAAACGACCTTATAGGTCCAAGTGTTAACTCATTTGAGATGTCACAACGTTATACACAAATGAATTTAGCTTGTGTTTCAACATTAGCAGGATTTGCTGAATCTGCTAATTCAGAGGTAACAGTAGAAGTTGAGGTTTTAAGTGCACATTCAGCTAAGGTTATGACACAACCAAACGAATTTACAGAAGATTATCACTGTATGGTCATAACAGTAGAAGAATATGAAGCAATGACTGAAGATGAAGTTTTAGATTTATTATTTGCTACCGAAGCTATCACGGGAGAAGCAGAAATAGTATTTGAAGATTTAATTGAAAATACAGATTATTATGCAGTGGCATGTGGCTTTAATTCATCAGGTTCACATGGTGAAATAGCTCTTGCTGGCTTCAAAACATTATTTGATGCTGTAGATGAAATGAATATGAATCAATTCAGCATCAATCCTAATCCAGCTAATTCAATGTTAAATATTAAATCAAATATGACAGGTGAAGCTGATGTCAACATCATGGATATGACAGGTCGTTGTGTTCTCAATGTAAGAGTTAACGATATCAGCAATACTACTATTAATGTTGAATCATTGAAATCTGGTGTTTATTTCATGAACATTAATGGTAAGATAGAGAAATTAGTTATTGAATGATTATGAAGAGATTATTATTATCTATAGTATCAATTTTTCTGGCGATTTCTGTTCAGGCACAGACTGTCATTACAAAAGATTTCAATGATTATAGTGAGGGTAATGTTCTGAATGGTCAAGACAATTGGGTTGCCAGAGCTCATAGTGCCGGTGGTGGACAATTGAAAATAGACTATTTAGGTGATGGTTTACCTACAACACCGGATGAGACACTCGGTGTGTATTTTAACACCGGTAACACTAATTTCGGTGAGATAGCTACACATAAATCTACTCCTGATTTTCAATTTGATTTTTCAGAAGGTGGAACTATAGAAATAGAATTAGATGTATTCCGTAATTGGTGGGGAACACTTTTTGGCGTAGGATATGATGCCAATGGTGATGGAGTTGTATTGCCTCCTATGAATTATGAGACTACAAATCCTAATCCTAACTTGCCGAGTGAGGATGGTGGTATTTATTTTGTTACAACAGGAAAAGATGACAGACCTATGTTTATCAATGGTATAGTATTACCTAACAATACTGTACCTGTTGATTTTGATTATGAATTTGACGGGTGGACACGTTGGAAGATAATGATAGATCTTGAAGCTAATGATGGAGCAGGCAGTGTTACATTATTCGCTGATCACGGATGTGTTGGAGAATTTCAACCTATACCTGAAATTCAAGGTATTAACGCTGGTCTGACACCTGGTTCAGGAGATCGCTTCGATCCAGCAATGTGGGATGGAATATTCTTCTTGAATAGCTCTAAGGCAGCATACGATAATTTATTGGTTCGTCATATACCTGCTGGATTGTCATCACAATTCATAGATTTTGCTTTTATTCCTGACCAATTGACTTCCGCAGCACCTATTCAACTGGATGCTACGTCAACATCTGGTTTACCTGTGTCTTTTGAGCTTTTAGAAGGACCTGCAACATTATCAGCAAATGTTTTGACATTGACAGGAGAAGCTGGTATTGTTAAAGTTAAGGCTGTTCAAGAAGGTGATGGCACACAATGGCAAGCAGCACCACCGGTAACACGTACTTTTGAAGTAGTTGATCCTAATGCCTTCACACCGGAAATAACAATACGTCGCCCATACGAAGCAACAAAAGTCTATATGCCAAGCCTTAATGATCCTATTATGTTGGTTATCAGTGCATATATAGAACATGGCGACGCTATCAAATTTGAATCTGTGACATGTGATGTTGATGGTCAGACAATTCATTTGACAACAGCATATCCTGATGATCCTTCAAATGGTTATTGGTATTCTTCATGGACACCTTCACAATATGGTTCTTTCGATATGACCGCTACAATAGTTCAATCGGGAGGAAAGACGACAACCGTAACAAATACTTTTGAGGTAACGTCAGATTATGACAATATAAGTGTCACTGCCATGAATGGTGATCTTCATATTACTCCTTCAGCACAGACTGTGTATTCAGAATATGCGTTCCCTTCACATGTCAATGCTTTTAACGATATAACAATGAATTATGAACATAATTGTATTGGAACATGTGACCCATACGACAGAGCAGGTCATTGTCGCGTTAAGAATTATCGTGGTGAATGGGTCGAACTTTATCGTTATGTGACACCTTTCGGCGTAGAATGTGAAGACATTCTCAATGTAACAGATTATACTTCTGTATTACAAGGTCTTGTAGAATTTGAAGTATATTTCCAAACTTGGGATGGTGATGGTTATAATCCAACATTGACATTCGATTATACAAAAGGTACTCCAGATTATAAATATGTGGATATGAATGAGTTGTGGTTTGGTGTTTATGACTTCGGTGATTATGCCAATCAGCAACCGGTACCTGAAGTAGATTTTGAATTTCCACACGCAACAGAAAAGGCTAACTTAAAGATTATCACCACAGGACATAATTGGAGTAGTGGTACAAACAATGCTTACAATACTGGTAATGCTGCTGAATTTTATGAGGCTACCCATAACATAAAACTCAACGATAACATTGCTTATACTCAGCATTTATGGCAAACATGTAACCCTAATCCTGCAGGATGTCAACCTCAAAATGGTACATGGACATACAATAGATCAGGATGGTGCCCAGGTTCCTTAGGTATGGTTTGGGACTTCAGTCTGGATCAATTTATTTCCGCAGGCGATGTAAATCTTTTCTATGAATTCGATCCTACATATTTAGATCTTTGCCATCCTAATCACCCTGATTGCGTCGATGGTCAGACATGTACATATTGCTCAGCAGCAGATAACCCTGTCTTAAGAGTATCAGGTAAGGTTGTAAGTTACAGTAATTCAATTGGTAGTATCACTGATGTCGTTACATTACTTGATCGTAAGGATCCTTTTGAAGTTAATCTATTACCAAATCCTGCTAATGATGCTTTGAGATTAACAACAAATTATGATAAGGGTAAGGTTTGCGTGCATATTTTGAATGTACAAGGTCAGGAGGTACGTAATTTTGTCTTCAGTGAAAGTACAACAATAGATATTTCTGATTTGACACCAGGTATGTATTTTGTCAATGTTATTGGAGGTCAAGTTATTACCAAAAAATTGATTGTTAAGTAAGCTTTTTAATAAGTTTAAAAATGATATGTTTAAGGTTTAAAGTTTTGTATAGCTTTAAACCTTAAATTTTATAAAAAATGAATATGATATGATAAGACCTTCGTCATTAAGTAAAGGTTCAAAAGTGGCTATTGCAGCACCGGCAAGAGCAATAAAAAAAGAAGAGATAGAATATGCTGTACAATGGCTGAGTGAAAAAGGTTTTGAGGCAGTTTTTGATGAGAGACTTTTCAGATGTCATCATCAGTTTGCAGGTACAGATGAAGAGAGAGCATTGCTTCTTCAAGAGTATCTTGATTCTAATGATATAGATGCAATACTTTGTGCAAGAGGAGGTTATGGAACAATTCGCATTATCGATAGATTAAATTTTGAGAAGTTTAGGCAACATCCTAAATGGGTAATTGGTTATAGTGATGTAACGGTTCTACATGCTAAATTACAGAGTTTAGGATATGAGAGTTTGCATGCCAGTATGCCGATAAATTTTTCCGACAATAGTGCGGAATCATTGGAAAGTCTGTATAGAGTTTTAATTGGAGAAAATATTGATTATATCGTAGATTGTCAAAGGTTTAATGAGAAAAAGATAATAGAAGCCGAACTTGTTGGTGGTAATATATCGGTTTTGTACAGTATGTTAGGATCTGATATTTTTCCAGACACAGAAGGCAGGGTATTATTTTTAGAAGATCTTGACGAGTATCTATATCATATTGATAGGATGTTGATTGCTATGGACAGAGCAGCTAAGATTTCGGGAGTGAAGGCGTTTCTTATCGGCGGACTGACGCAGATGCATGATAACACCATAAATTTCGGACAGTCCGCCGAAGATATTATTTCAGAAAGGGCAGCCTCCTACGGGATTCCTGTTATTTTCGGGATTCCTGCAGGTCATATCAAGGATAACAGAACTCTCATCTTAGGAAGAAAAATAAGACTCGTTATTGATGAGAGTGTTAAGATAGAATTCTTATAATATTATTTTCTGTCGAAGAAAATACTTTTACCTTTTACAGCGAGCGGTAATGCAAGTACCATGCTGCATTCTGGTAACATATTAAGTGCCATGACGGCTTGACCTACTGAGAACATGACGCGACTATCGATGCGCATATCGGCTGCTAATGAGGCAGCGGAACCTATGGCTATGCCCATGTCGTTGGCATTGAAGAAACAAGGAACGTTTTTAGGTTTTGCAGCACATGTTGTGAAACCACAAGCACCGCAGTTTAATCCTAATGGACTTATTTTCATGCCAAATAAGACTACAGCACCCGATTGCATGATATTTTCTGCATCGCGATTAAGGAATTCCATTTCACGTTCTACAGCAAGCTGTTTCATCTTTTCCGCAATCTTAATGATACTCTCATCGGTAGCAACAGCGAGAACTAAGTTGTCTGTCCCTCTTGCTTTTGGGGCGGTACGTGCAGCCGTCATCAACATCCTCGCGATGTTTTTAATATTTTCATTACGAATTTCTTCTTCAAAAGTTATCATGATTCTTATTTTTATGCTACAAAGGTATGAAATTTATTAAAAAAAAGGACTTAGCACAAATAAAATACTAATTTTGCAAAAAAAAAATAATGTCATCAACTGTTTCACGTATAAAGAATTGTGCAAAGGAAGCCAGACCAAGTGCTTTTAAGACTATCTGGTGGCTGACAAAAATCATGGTGATTTTATCATTCGCCATTATGTTATTACAATATTTCGGTGTGATAGAATGGATTTCTTACTGGTTAACACCTATATTCTCTCATTTTGGACTTCCTGGAGAGGCTGCTTTGGCTTTTGTATCGGGATATTTTGTCAATTGTTATTCAGCGATAGCGGTGATGATGACCCTTGATTTGAGCGCAAGGGCGGCCACAATATTATCTGTTATGGTACTCTGCTCTCATAATATGATAGTAGAAACAACGGTACAGCATAAAACAGGCTCTTCTGTCATTAGGATTGTCGCTATCAGGACTTTATCAGCTTTTATTTTAGGATTTGTTCTAAATAAAATTATGCCCGGTAGCTTTGAAAATACCCTTATCGACAGCAATATAAATAATGAATATGTCTTTATTTTAATGTTGAAAGACTGGGCTTTAAGAACGACTAAAAATCTGATTTTAATGACAGTTTTAGTTTATCTGTTATCAGTCTTACAAAAGATTCTGACAGAATTTGGAATTATAGAATATATTTCAAGATTTTTAAAACCAGTAATGATATTTTTTGGCTTATCTCCTCGCACAGCGTTTTTATGGTTGGTTTCCAATACTTTAGGATTAGCATACGGAGCTGGAATAATGATTGACGAAGCAGAAAAAGGTATCACTACGAAGGAAGAGAATGATCTGTTAAATCATCATATAGGCATATCACACAGCAATTTAGAAGACTTATTACTATTTGCTGCTGCTGGTGGCGCTTATTTATGGATGTTATTTTCCCGTTGGATTATGTCATGGATTTTAGTATGGGAAAGAAAGTTAGAATACAAGTTTTTTATAAACCGAACTTAATCAAGCCTCTATCAGTATCTCCGGATTTATCAGCAGTTTTCTTCTGTTTGTAAGAATTGAAATTATACGAGATACCTATCCATAACATTCTACTTTTTTGGTGGCTTATATTTGTTAAATCATAAATGCTGTTATATGAATGAACTTCCCAAGTGTAAGTATCGAAGACATCTGTCACGAGTAGCGATAATGACATCGCACCATTAAGAAGTTTCTGTTTAATGCCGATGTTCATTTTATGAGTAAAAGATGTTGTTAGTTGAGGATAATACTGAGGTGTCATGATAAAATATTGTATCTGAATATCAGTATTTTTATTAGGAAGGAAATCGATTAAGATATTAGAATTGTTTGACCATCCTTCATTATCGATGTTTAATGTTTTATGTCCTATATAATCATAATTTGCCTTTTTAAATTGTCCGCTTGTCTTTACATAATAAGTGTTTGTACTCAATGTCGCTGTCATCCATTTAGTTGGAATTACCTTTAACGAAATATCAAGTCCGCTCTTCATGTCGTAAGCGGCGTTTATGTAAGTCGTGATTAACAAACTGTCAACGACTTCAGTGACTTGAGATATATAATCTGTTGTATAGTTAAAATAGGCGTCAGCGAAGAAATTGAATTTTTCTCCTTTGACATTATAACTCAAATCGAATTTAGAAGATTTTTCCGGATTTAGATACATATTGCCTTGTTCGTAAGTCATAGCATCTATCATGCTCATATAAGGATTCAGCTGAGGATATGTCGGACGACCGATTCTTCGTGAAAATGCCAAGGACAATTCCTGTTTTTCAGATATTTTATATGTTCCGGAAAGACTTGGTGCAATGAAGATGTCGTCGTTGCTACTATCAACATTTTCGTGTGTACTATTTAAAGTTACGATGCTATATTCAGTTCTCAAACCTACTTTGTAACTGAATTTATTAATATTTTTTGAAGAAAACATCACGTAAGCTGCAGGGATGAGTTCCGTATGAAAGAGGTCGTTACTGAAAGGTTCTGAATAGATCCATTCTTCATTTTCCATGGAAAAGAACTCGTGATAGATATCATTACTGCGATAAGTTATCTTTGCTCCGACACTTAAAGTCCCTTTGCTAAGTTTACGTTTGTAATCTGTTTGAAAGTTGGAGATGAAGGGACTTCCTCCGGAATTGGAATAGTTCATGAGTTCCTCACCGACATAATAATAAGAGGGTCTTTTTCCCCAGATCTTCGACACAGAACCTCTAAAAGAAATATCGGAGACTTCTGGTTTTATGATATGACGATACATCAATACACCTTCGATATTATCTCTATTCCATGTGACATCGTTATGTCGGTTCTCTTCATTAAAGATATCGTTAGTCTCAATAATATTATGTAAATCTTGTTTTACATTAAGTTTAGGCGACATGTATTTGAAATCGAAAGTGAGGGTGTTTTTTTTATTGATCCTGAAGTCAGCTCCTATATTTACATTATTGTTAAATGTATATCTGTTTGAAGTCATCTGTTGATCGATGATATTTCCAGATTGTTTCATAAAGCGGTTGAGAGAACTATTTATGATATCATCTTCATATTTTGTGTTGTAACTGAAGCGATAAGAAACTTTTTTGTTGTTGTATGAGAAAGCGGCGTTAGCTGTCACGAAATGATTAAATCCATAGTTTGCGGCAGCGACTCCGCTAAATCCTTTTGTATTTTCTTTTTTAGTGATGATATTGATAATTCCACCAGTCCCTTCCGAGTCGTAGGAAGCATCGGGGTTTGTTATGATGTCAATATTTTTTATGTTAGCGGCAGGTATTGATGACAAGTCGGTGACAGTTGTCGGTATTCCGTCCATAAGGACGAGAATGTTCTTGTTTCCTCGTATTGAAATCTCGTCGTTCTGTATTGATACTGATGACGAAGTGCTGAGAATATCGAGAGCACTGCCTTTAGAAGCTGTAATATTTGCTGAAGCATTGATCGTTGTATGCTCTACCGTTGATTTATTTGATATAGCTGTTGAGGAAACAACGACATCTTCAAGCATTACGATATTTTCTTTCAGTACAATATCACCAATATCAATTTTTGGTTTGTTGGGAATAAATATCACTTCACCTTTTATGTATCCTACAAACTCCACATAAAGGTGATATTCATCCTCAGATTGCTCAAGTTTTAAAGAAAAGATTCCTTTGTCGTTGGTGACTATACCGGTAATAAGCTTATTAGAATGATATACAGTCACCGAAGCGTATGGAATAGGTTCATGATTTTCATCAATTATTCTTCCTGTTAAAGAACATGATTCGCTTTTTGCAAAAAGAATTACGTTATAGATTATGAAAATGAGTGATAATATTAATTTTTTTGTTAAGCTGTTTGATTTTATCATGAATCTAATCCAAAAATAATATTTCAAATTTAATATTTTTCTCCTTTTTCTAGTTCTTCTATGGTTAATGACTTTTTATCCATCTGACGCCAGAAGTAAGCTATATAAGCAACTACAAACGGAATTATCAACGAGACTATAGCCATCGTTTTCAATGTGAATTCGCTGGAGCAGCTATTACTTAGGCTGAGCGAACATTGAATATCTGCTGTAGATGGATAATAAGCAGTACCATTATATCCGGCTATCATAAACAATGCCATCACGACCAAAACAGTTCCAGGTCCTGTAATCCAGATGCCTCTGTTGAAGTCTTTCTTAATTAATGTTAAGACAACACCTAATACAAGCAAGACTGCTCCAATCAAGAACATTATCAACACAATTGGCATCTGAATTAAGTTGTGGAAATATTTCGCTTTTTCCATATAGACAATGCCTTCTGCATTAACAGCAAAACCTTCCATAGTGAGAAGTTGAATTAGAACCAAGACTAACATCACTAAGAAACCACCGAAACAGATCAAAAGACTTTTACGTAGTTGTTCAGCTAATTTGCTGTCGTTGATATTATTAATCATATATAAAGCTCCGAGGCATATCGCCAAGAACATCACCATTAAACCAAACTCAACGTTGAATGGATTTGCTACAGCTTCTAATCCGTGCCAGTCGTTAGCCCAGCGACTTATAACAGGTGCAGATATGTTACCAACGGCATTTTTATCTACCATAAATTCAGATCCAGTGAAGAATGTTCCTACTGCTGTTCCAATTAGAAGAGGAGCAACACAACCGTTGATGGTTAAGAATATACGGAATGTGTTCTTACCTAAGATGTTACCAGCCTTATTTTGGAATTCGTACGATACGGCTTGAAATACGAATGTTATTAATATCAGAATCCAAACCCAATAAGCTCCTCCAAAGCTAGTGCTGTAGAATAATGGGAATGATGCGAAAAATGCACCTCCGAAGGTTACTAATGTGGTGAATGTCAATTCCCATTTGCGTCCTGTGGAATTTACGATAAGCTGTCTCTCATTTTCAGTCTTTCCTGCTAGGAAAATGAGGGCGTTGCCACCTTGAACAAAAAGCAAAAACACTAAAAGTCCGCCAAGAAGAGCTATCAAAAACCACCAATAATTTTGTAAAAATTCGTATGTAATCATGATTTATTTTCCTTTCTTTTCTTTTATTCAACTTCAGGTCCTTGTTTTATAGCTTTGATTAAAATTCTCATTTCAATGACTAAGAAAAGGGTGAATACAGCCACGAAAATGAAGAATGTTGTCTGTACAGCACCGACGCTGACGCTGGAAACAGCTGCTTTTACAGGCAATAAACCTTCTATAGTCCATGGTTGACGACCAGCTTCTGCCACTATCCAACCTGCTTGTCCCGCGAGATAAACCAATGGAATTGAAAGTAATGAAATCCATTGTAACCATCTCATATTCTCAATTTTACCTTTCCATTCCATCCATAGTACCAATATCATAAGTAGGAGTAAGAACATACCGAATCCTACCATCACACGGAATGCCCAATATATTAAAGTTACATTAGGTACGAGTTCTTCTGGATTATCAATATATCCGTAACCGAAATATTCTACATTTTCGTCTAGAACTTTGCGCGCTGATGCTGCAGCTGCAGGATTTATATCTTTTAAGCTACGATATTTTTCAAATGCAGACAATGCGGTTCTTCCACGTTCCATCTTTTCCTCTGCTGATAAATGACGTACCCCATCAGGTGTGGTATAGCCATCAAGTATTTGATTGATACCTGGAACATAACCGTTGATATCGTGAGTTGCGAGTATCGATAGCATTCCGGGGATTTCAATACCAGGGACTATCGAGAAAGGTGCACGTGTGCCTCCATCTTCAAGACCTTCTGCAGCAGCGAGTTTCATAGGTTGATATTTACCTACGTGGATACCGGAACTATCACCACTCAACATAAGTGCCATCGTCCCAATAATACCGACTATAGCTGCTACTCTTATGCTTGCAAGAGCGAATTTCGTTTCACGTTTGTTAAGTAAATACCAGCAACTGACACCTATAACGAAGATAGAACCTGTCATCCAACCACTAAAGACTGCATGGAAGAATTTTGAAACCGCAACAGGATTCAGTACTAAAGCCCAGAAATCAACCATCTCATGACGAACAGTATCTGGATTAAATTCCATACCAACAGGATGTTGCATCCAAGAATTGGCTATAAGAATCCATAATGCAGAGATGGCGGATCCTATGGCAACAAACCATGTGGAAGCAAGATGCAATTTCTTACTGATCTTCTCCCAGCCGAAAAACATCACCGCAAAAAATGTAGCTTCCATGAAAAATGCAAATATACCTTCAATAGCAAGTGGCGCACCGAAAATATCACCTACAAACCATGAATAATTACTCCAGTTAGTGCCAAACTCAAATTCTAGTATGATACCAGTGGCAATACCAATAGCAAAATTAATTGCAAAAAGTTTCATCCAGAACTTAGCGGTTCTCTTCCAGAAGTCATCTTTCTTGACGACATAAATAGTTTCCATTACAGCCATAACCACTGCTAATCCTAATGTCAGTGGAACAAAAATCCAGTGATAAGCTGCTGTGAGAGCAAACTGAGCTCTTGACCAATCGACTAATGCACTTTCAACCATAATTTTACTTTTTTATTGTTTTTAACTAAATTATTTTCTCCAATCTGTATGCCCCCTCAATTTCTAATTCCTAACTCCTAATCCCTAATTAACTGCGTTCCTACATATTCGCTTTTCTGTTCATCGGTCTTACCAGACATCACTGGCTTGAAAAAAAATAAACGCAGTACTAGAAAAAGTATTACTATCTTAAGAATGATTAAAAACCATAGAGTTCTTCCCCATGTCATATTCTTAAAACCTTCAAGATAAAAGTTCCAAATAGCAATTATAGCCTTTTTCATACCGATTAGCAATTATGCCTGCAAATGTAATAAAAGAATGCAAATATTCAAAAGATAGCGTTAAAATGTTTTGATAACAATAATTTTTTTTTTGATTTATCTTGTTTTTCTAATAAATTATTAGAAACTTTGCAGAAAAATATTGTATCATGAAAAAATTGTTCGCACTGTTTCTAGTATTGTCAATAACGTTCACAATGATGGCAGAGCGTGTTGATAAAGGAGTTGCTCTTAACGTAGCCAAAACAATTATTCCAACTTCAGAGTTTAAGGATTTAGGTCCAATGACTGATTTTAATAACTTCTACATCTTCAGCGATGATAACAGTTTTGTTATCGTGGCCGCCGACGATAGGTCAACGCCTATTTTGGGATATTCAAACGAATTTCCCTTTGTTGTTGAAAATATGCCATCAAATATTAATGATTGGCTTTTATCTTTGAATGAGGAGATACAATATGCTATCGATAATGACATTCCAGCATCTGATGATATTCGTTATGACTGGGATTGTCTAAAGAGAGGTGTTAAGCCTGCTCCTAAAAATAGAGAGTCATTGGAACCTATAGTAGCTACACATTGGGATCAAGGTGCACCTTATAACAATATGTGTCCTGGAGGCTCTGTGACAGGATGTGTGGCAACGGCAATGGCTCAGCTAATGAAATATTGGGAATGGCCTCGCCAAGGCGAAGGAAGCCACTCGTATTATGAAGATAATTATGGTAACCTTTATGTCAACTTTGCTAATACTATATACGACTGGGATAATATGGTCGATATGCCTACTACAGCAAGTCCGCAGGCTCAACAAGATGCTGTCGCAACATTGATGTATCATTGCGGAGTATCGGTCGATATGGATTATAGCCCTCAAAGTAGTGGAGCTGTGACTGCATACGTGGCGGATGCCTTGGTAGATTATTTTGACTATAACAGTAATTTATCGATAGAATATAGAGAAGATTATTCAAGTTCTCAGTGGAAAAATCTGCTTAAGTCGGAACTTAATGCAGGCCGAGCTTTGATTTATAGAGGTAGAAGTACTAACTCAGGTCACTGTTTTATTTGTGACGGTTATGATAATAGCGATAACTTCCATTTCAATTGGGGATGGAGTGGTTATTGCGATGGCTATTATGCCATAGGAGCTCTTAACCCAGGACAAGGTGGGACTGGCAGCGGTCAAGGTACATATAACTTGGACAATTTCATAATTAAAAATGTACAGCCTAATACACCTTCTATTAACGCTCCTGATAACCTGACAGCAACGGTCGTTGATAAAAATGTAACATTGACATGGTCTTCGGTAAATAATGCTCATCATTACAAGGTATATCGCGATGGATTTGTTATAGATGATAACGTCAGTGGTACATCTTTTACCGATAATGATGTATCATACGGTACCCATAGGTATTTTGTAAAAAGTGTTAAAAGTGATGGAAATTATTCTGTAATGTCAGATGTCATAGAAATTGAAGTCAGTTTTGCAGGACCAATCCCAACAAATGTAACAGCTTCACAATCAGGAATAAACAATGCTGTGATTAGCTGGACCGCACCAGCGAGTGAGACAGCAGTGTTGAAATATGGTGACGGACAGCCTGGTGGCTATTCGTATGGTGCTAGTTATAATTTCTATTGGGGTCAGAGATTTACTTCTGAACAGCTATCTGATTATGCAGGTATGGCAATAACATCCTTCCAAACATATCTGCATACTAATGGTTCATATACATTGTTGGTTTATAAGGAAGTATCTGGTGAGTTACATCAGCTTGTGTCGCAGACATTCTCTCACAATGGAGGTGCATCCTGGAAAACAGTATCTCTTAATAATCCTTTGGTAATAGATTATAGTCATAATCTCATAGTAGCTTTATACAATACCACAATAGAATATCCGGCTCCGTATATGGATTATAATGGCAGTGGAAATGCTGGTCTGTATTCAACAAACGGAACATCTTTTAGTCCTATCGATGGTGTATCTTGGTTGTTTAAGACAAATATAACAGATGGTACTTATACATATAATATATATCGTGATGGTGATCAGATATATAGTAATATTACACAAACGACTTATACCGACCAAAACCTCAGTTATGGGACATACGAATATACTGTGAGAACAAATTATTACGGTGGACTATCAAATCCTTCAGAGCCTGCATCAGTAACTATTGTCGAGCCTGAAGAATTTAGCGTCACATTATCAATGAATCCTGATAATGCAGGTATAGTGACTGGAGAGGGAACTTACTTGGATGGAACAACAGTCAATATCAATGCAATAGCTAATGTAGGCTATATGTTTGATAGTTGGAAAGAGAATGGTTCTACATTGTCAACAAATGCATCTTATTCTTTCGTAATACATGAGGATCATAATATCCTTGCTAATTTCGTTGATAATGATTTGTCAGTTTCTATAACAGATGTTGAGGATCCTTCTTGTAATGGAGAAGAAAATGGAAGTGTTACTATAGCTGCTAATGGTGGAGTTCCTCCTTATACCTATAGACTTGGTAATCTGACATATAACACATCGAACACATCTTATACTTTCGAAAATATCGGTGCCGGTATTTATGATGTTAAACTCGAAGATGCAACAGAATATGAAGTTACAACATCAGTGGAATTGAATGAACCAGAAGGTATGACAGTAGGCGAGATCGCTTCTGGCGAAGAAGAAATATGTGAAGGCGAGTCAGCAAGTTTAATCCTTAGCCTTGAAGATGCTACTACAGGTCAGACTAATGTTATTTACAGATGGAAAAGAAATGGTTCTGTAATATCTGACAGTAACTCAAATCAATATACTCCAACAACACTTGATATAGGAACTAATACCTTCACTCGTGAAGTTAAAGACGCATGTGAAGATTGGACCGCATCAGAAGGGGAATGGATTGTAATAGTTTATGAAATGCCAGAATTGGAAATAAGTGGAAATACCGATATCATAATAGGAGAATCGACAACTTTAACGGCTTCAGGAGCAGAGACTTATCTGTGGAGTACAGGTGAAACGACGGCAAGTATTACTGTGAGTCCAATGGAAATGACAGAGTATTCTGTTGTGGGAACAAACGGTAGCGATTGTACATCAGAGACATCTGTTACAATATATGTTCAACCCGATGCCATAAGTGAAAATATTTCTGATAATGTGTCTGTTTATCCTAATCCAACTAACGAAAAGATATACATAGAAAGTGATGGTATCAAAAATATTACTTTGATTTCATCTACAGGGCAAGTGGTTGGTTATCAGGATATAAATGATAATAATGCTGTTATTGACATGCAACAATATCCATATTCCATCTACATATTGTTAATTAGTAAAAATGATGGATCTATGGTTAGAAAAAAGATTGTTTATAGCAGATAATGCTCATAAAAGAAAAGGACAGACCCGCTTATAAATGTCTGTCCTTTTTTTTATTCAGAATCTGCGTTTATATTATAATACTCGTTCCACTGCTTAAGAACTTCCTGCCAGTCTTCTACTTTGCCGTTAGCGACAGCTTCAGCTTGGTTGAGAATCTCTTCGTGCTGCTTTTTCTCGGCATAACGCAGTTTCATCGCTTCTATCGTAGCTTCATCCAAAATATGAATCCTGCCACGACGCACACACTCGTCCAAGTCGTTAGGACCGAAAGGCTGTCCCTGAACATTGAAATCTGAAATATTGAAATTGAAAACAGTACGCAAAGTATGACGTACCATCTTCTGACCGCCGCGATTACCAGCGACCTTACGTTTCAAGAGTTTACGGATTATATCAATCTCGCGTTGTGAAAATTTATTTCTGCCCATCTTTATTCAATTAGGAATTAGGAATTGTAGAGACGTACCAATTACACCAATAATAATTAACAATATGTAATTGATGCGTCTCAAAATTAACATTTGCAAAGATAGTGAAAAAAGTAGGGATGTTCATTTTATACAAAAAACTTATTATTTTTGTCTTCAATAAACTGACGATGACAGATAAACTGACGAAAGAACAACGACATCGTTGCATGGCGGCGATAAAAGGCAAGAACACCAAACCAGAACTGCTGGTGAGGAAGTTCTTGTTCAGTCTCGGATTTCGTTATAGGTTGCATCATCCACGGTTACCAGGTCATCCCGATATCGTTCTGAGAAAATATAAGACAGTCATTTTTGTGAACGGATGTTTCTGGCACGGACATATTGGTTGTAAGAGTTATGTCATTCCCAAAAGCAATGTGGAGTTCTGGGAGAAAAAGATTCAACGTAATAAGACAAGAGACGTTGAGGTTTATGAAAAACTCGCCTTGATGGGATGGCATTGTATCACGATATGGGAATGTCAGCTGAAACCCAAAGTAAGGCAGGAGACTTTAGAGTCGTTGGTCAATACGCTTCATCATATTTATATGAAAGACAGAAGAAACAAAGACTATGAAATCCCGGATGAGAATTATGTAGTAGCCGCAGCGGAATACACTGTGGAATACGAAGAGTGAGGAATCCTGTTCAAATTTTTTATCAAAACCATCTTCATTTTCATAAAATCTTAGTACTTTTGTTTTGAGAACAAACATTTAAAAAAACTAAAATTTATGTCAGAAAGAAGAATATTCGCTTGGTTGGATTTTCGCTTGGACGGATTTGTAATTCGCTTGAGGCTGTCTAACAACAAAAAGTTAGGCAGTTTCTTTTTTTATGAGCAAAACTCTGGATTATTAACATATTTGAAGATTTTTCCATGAGGGTTCTGAGATTTTGTCAGAGCATTCCAAAATGCGCAT